>JAISJR010000051.1 GCA_031261425.1 Planctomycetota bacterium | reverse complement strand
GGGCGAAATATATTAGCCCAGGGTAAGCGGCGACGCTCTATCAGCCGCGCCACCCTGGGTAAAGACGGCGCAAAGCGCCAACCGAAATTGGACGGTTCGCCGCGTTTTGGCGAACCGCTCTCGCCGCCGGAGGCGGCGTTTGCCGCCGCCAACCACGCGGCGGGACTGTCGGATGGTTTTATCAATCAACCGCTACCCAGGGTTGCGGCACGGTAGAGCGTGTGCCTTACCCTGGGCTGATATATTTCGCCCTTGCAGGGCGACTGTCGGAGTCCATAGACGGGACGCCATTTCATACCGCTACCGGCACCCCGCTACCGCCTTGCGCCGAATGAGCGTTTATTCGATAATCCGCCGCCCAAAATCGCCGCGTAAAAACACGGGCGCGGGCGTTTGTCGAATCGCGAACGTTTGCCCCGCGTCGCGTCCCTCCCTTGCCAATGAAAAGCCGCCAATGCCCAAAACGCCGCCCAAAATGTCAATGAAAAACCGTTCCAGTTACGGCGCCAGTCGCGGGCATACCGCGGCGCCGGTCAAAAACCAATCGCCCAAGTCGTCGAAGCCGTCGCCGGCAAAAAATAAACCGTCGTCGTCGGCGAAGCCGGTTTCGCCCAATCGCCGGCGCGGTTTTGGCGGCGGCAAACGTCCATACGATTACGCTTTTTACGAACGCGCCGAAGCGACGCCGGCGTATCTCGCCCGACTTTTCGCCGAGCATCATTTTGCGGTCGGTAGCCGCGAACTTTCGGCGTATTGGCGCTATTATTGCCTGTTGCGCGAACACAACGCGGCGCTCGATTTGACGCGGATTATGGGCATCGAAGCGACGGTGCTGAAACATTTTATCGACTGCGCGGTCGTCGCCGAGATGTTGCCGCTCGGTAAAACGGTCGTCGATATCGGCAGTGGCGCGGGCTTCCCCGGCGTGCCGTTGGCGTTGCGCTCGCCCGCCACGCGCGTCATTTTGGCGGAAAGCCGCGGCAAGCGCGTGCAGTTTTTAGAAATGGTCAAACGCGATTTGCAACTGACGAACGTGGAAATTTTTCCGCGTAGCGTAACGACGGAAACGCCGCTGGTCGCCGACGATTTTATCACGCGGGCGGTCGAAGTTATTCCCGCGACGCTGGCGCGTTTGTCGCCGTTTATCGCGCCGAACGGGCGGGCGATTTTTATGAAAGGTCCGAATTGCGGACCGGAAATCACCGCCGCGCAACAGCAATTCAAAGGCGTTTTCAAAATGACCGCCGACGAAAAATACGCCATCGGCGGACGCGAACAACGGCGGTTGGTGGTGTTCAGCAAGCGCGGCGAATAAGAGTAAATTAACAATTAACCATTAAAAATTAACAATGGTGGAGTTTGACGATTAAAAATCGCTGCGCGCCGTTTTGACGATAAACTTCTTAATTGCTAATTGTTAATTTTTAATTGTTAATTGTTAATTCAGAAGGAACCCCGATGTCCTTTCTCCCCAAATTTATTTTGCCCCTCGCGCTCATTCCCGTCGCGTGCGAGAGCGCCGACCAGCGGCAGACGGTCGCGCAGGAAGAAGACCGCTATCGCGCGGAATTTCCCGGACGCGAATTGCTTGTCGCGAAACTCGAAACGCTGACGGCGACCAACGCCCTCGTGCCGGCGGCGGCGGACGGGGCTTACGCGCTCGACGAGCGCGTCGGCTGTGAGGGCGACTATTACGTCTATACCGTCTTCACGCCGCACGGGACTTACACCGTCAAGGGGCTGTTCGCGCTGACCAAACATTGCCGCGAGGCGCGCGTTATCGAAATGCTGTTGTCGTCGCCGTTTTCGGCGGAACTCGTCGTGAGAATGGGCGATTATTTTTCGCCGCCCCGCGCCCCGCGCGCCGATATGCTCGTCGCGCCGGTCGATTCCATTCAAAATTTGGGGCGGACTTTTCACCGCCGCTACGCCGAATGGGAAAACCACTCCGGCGGGCGCGAGGTTGACAAAATCGACCGCGCGACCGTCAATCCCAATCCGGCGGAACGCCGCGCGGCGTATAAGTTGCGCGTGGACGCTTATTCGACGAATCCGGCGCTCGCGGCGTTGTTGCGGGCGCTCGCCGGCGAGGGGCGGCTGGCGAATTTGCCCGCCGGCGAATTTTTGACGCCGGTCGGTCGCCCCGTAACGCCGCGCGACGCGCAACCGGCGTGGGGCGAGCGCTGGGCTAACCCCGGCGGCAAGAGTTGGCAGGCGGAAAAATTTTTGCGCGACGACGCGGGCGACGCGCTTCGGCAAACGCTCGCGACTTTTTATCGCGAAAATTTGCAACTCGACGCGGCGCAGGCGCCGCTGTCGGCGTTGCTTAACAATCGCTCCTACACGGCGCGACAGCAAGTTTATATCGCGTGGTATTTAGCCCAAATCAACGCGCGCAACACCGCCGACGCGCTCAATTATTTGTCGCTCGCGCCGACCGCGTTCCGCGCCGAATATAATGTGGCGCAACTCGAAATGTTGCACGCCATTCACGGCGAATACGCGCCGGTGCGCCGGTTCGCGGCGTTGCAAAATCAACTCGGCGCGATTACCGCCAACCGGGAATTGCTTGTCGTGCCGTTGTGGGACCACGCGCGCGAGCGGGCGAACGTCCGCAATTTGCTGGCGGAAATCGACCGTTTCGGCGAGAACTACGACGTGGCGAGCAAACAGTTATGGTTCGCCGGCGACGCCGACGAAAAGGTCATCGAAGCGGCGCGGGAGCATCAAATTTCGGCGAAAGCGAACGCGGCGGCGGCGGCGATTTTTCGCTTCACGACGTTGCGGGCGCTGACTTACAGTCCGGCGGCGGGCGACGAAATTTTGGTCGGCGCGCTGACGGCGCAACGGGACGAGGCGGTGTGGCGCGACCGGACGGAGCGCCCGACGCCGGTGTTTAAGATGGCGCTGAAACCGGCGGGCGACGGCGTGAAAATCATCAACGACCCGCCGTGGTGGAACGGGCGTCTCGCGATTGAAAAGAAGTTGCCGTCCCCCGCCGCGACCGTCAACGAATCCGGCTCCCCGACCGGCAGAATGCCGCCGGGAAATTGAGAGTTTAGAGTTGAGAGTTTAGAGTTTAGAGTTTAGCAGTGGAGTTGTTTTTAAGACGCGCGAAGCGCAACCTCCGCTCAACTCTAAACTCTCAACTCTAAACTCTAATGCTCACGGCGCCGAAAAATCAGCGTGAAATCGTTTTCCAAATAATCGTCGCGCAGGGTGATTTCCCAGTCGGGCGATTGCGTCTCGGCGAGCATCGCCGGCGGCGAATAATAAAAACACTCGTCATATTTTGCCGCCGCGCGCCGGTGCAGAAAATTCACCACGACCGAGTGTTTCGCGAACCGTTGCAAGCGGCGAACGGCGTTTCTCGCAAACTCGGCGTTGTTGTCGAGCCGCAAGTTGAACACGCCGGACGCAAACACCACGTCAAATTCTTGCGGCGCAAAAAGACGTTCATCGGTGAAAATGTCGCCGCAACGCAAGTCCAACAGCGGATTCTCGGCGCGGGCGGCGGCGAGCAATTCGGCGTTCAAATCAACGCCGGCGTAACGCGCCGGCAAACGCCGCGCCGCCAAATCCGCCGCCAAGTCCGCGAACCCGCAACCGACATCCAACAGCGACGGCGCGGCGGCAAACGCGGCGGTCAAATGCTCCGCCAAAACCTGAAAACGGGCTTGTTGCGCGGCGGCGCTCGCCCAGTCGAGAATATCGTAATGAGCGCGATTCTCGGCGGCGGCTAACCGTTGCGAATAAAAGTTGCGGATAAATTCGGCGTGCGACATTTTCTTCGAGAGTTTAGAGTTGAGAGTTTAGAGTTAGGAACTATCCGAATATCGAACTAATCGGCTGTTTGCCCCGTTAGGGGCAATCTGTCGGTAGAAACGCCGCCGCCATAAAGTCGCGTCCCGTTAGGGACGCAATGTCGGTCTAAATTATCACTAACCGACATTCCGTCCCTACGGGACGGATTTTTTTCGGATGGCTTTTTCTACCGACATTTCGTCCCTACGGGACTGCGTCCCCTATCGGGACGACGCTCGTTGATAACAGGACAGGTTCTTAAGAGTTTAGAGTTGAGATAACGAATTTCTAACTTTTAATTCTCAACTCTCAACTCTGCTCTTTTTCCCTCTCCGCTTAGTCATTTTGACTAATTTTTATCGCCGCGCCGCCGCGCCGCGGCAAGTCGTCGTCGCCGTTAATCGCTTTTATTTCACCGAGTTAATCGCACGGAGCGGAAAATCGCGACCTCTGGCACGGTCATTGTTTATGCGGCGCGTCGTTTGTTGGTGGGCGGAGGGCTATCCCGCGCCGTCAACTAATTTTTCACCACTTTTTCACAAGGAGAAGCGCGTATGGCTATTCAACCCCTCAGCGACAAAATCGTCGTCAAACGCCTCGAAGCGGCGGAAGTAACCAAAGGCGGCATCGTCCTGCCGGACTCCGCCAAAGAAAAACCGAAAGAAGGCAAAATCGTCGCCGTCGGACCGGGCAAAATCACCGACAACGGCAAGCGCGGCGCGATGCAACTCAAAAAAGGCGACCGCGTCCTCTTCACCTCCTACGCCGGCACCGAAGTCAAAATCGACGGCGACGAACTGCTGATTATGTCGGAAGACGATGTGCTTGCCGTCGTCGAGTAGTTGAATTAAAAATTACAAATTAAAAATTAAAAATTTTGGAGTTTGATTTTTTAATCGCAAGCGTGATTGATGAGGGCGGCGATGAAATCCGAAAACGTGATTCAAGAAAAATCTTTCGCTTTTGCGATTCGGGTCGTTCGCCTCCATAAGTATTTGCGCGAGGAAAAACGCGAGTTCGTTTTATCCAAGCAGTTGCTCCGCAGTGGAACTTCGATTGGCGCCAATGTCGAAGAATCTATCGGCGGGCAGACGGACAGAGATTTTTTCACCAAAATCGCCGTCGCTTACAAGGAAGCCCGCGAGACCCGCTATTGGTTGCGTTTATTGCAAGCGACGGATTATCTGTCGCCGGTGCAAGCCGAAAGTATGCTTGCCGATGCCGACGAGATTTGCCGTATTTTGGCGCAAATTCAGATTACTTTGCAAGAGAGCGGCGGCGGAAAATCACGCGCTAAAAAATAGCCGTAATTTTTGCCGATAAACTCCGCCATTTTTAATTTTTAATTTGTAATTTTTAATTGAATGAACCACCCGAATTTTTATTTAACCCAAAATTAGGAGAGAACAATGTCAGCGAAAAAACTTGCTTTTGACGTGGATGCCCGCGAGGCGATTCGCGCCGGCGTCAAACAATTGGCGCGCGCCGTCAAGGTTACGCTCGGTCCGCGCGGTCGCAACGTCGTCATCGAAAAATCCTACGGCGCGCCCACCGTTACCAAAGACGGCGTCAGCGTCGCCAAGGAAATCGAATTGTCCGACGCCTACGAAAATATGGGCGCGCAAATGGTCAAATCGGTCGCCAGCAAAACCTCCGATGTCGCCGGCGACGGCACCACCACCGCCACGGTGCTGGCGGAAGCCATCTTTGAGGAAGGGCTGAAAAACGTTACCGCCGGCGCGTCCGCGATGGCGCTGAAACGCGGCATCGACAAAGCCGTGGTCGCGATTACCGAAGAACTGAAAAAAATCTCGCACGGCGTCAAAACCGGCAAGGAAATCGAACAGGTCGCCACCATCTCCGCCAACGGCGACGCCGAAATCGGCAAGAAAATCGCCGAGGCGATGGATAAAGTCGGCAAAGACGGCGTCATCACCGTCGAAGAGGGCAAGGCGCTCGAAACGACCATCGAGTTCGTCGAAGGGATGCAGTTCGACCGCGGCTACGTCAGCCCGCATTTCTGCACCAACACCGCGAATATGGAAGCGGAATTAGACCATCCTTACGTGTTGATTCACGAGGAAAAAGTCAGCAACATCAAGGACTTCATTCCGCTGTTGGAAAAAATCGCGCAGAGCGGCAAGCCGCTCCTCATCGTCGCCGAGGACATCGAGGGCGAGGCGCTCGCGACGTTGGTCATCAACAAACTGCGCGGCGGCTTGAAAGTCGCGGCGGTGAAAGCGCCGGGTTACGGCGACCGCCGGAAAGCGATGCTCGAAGACATCGCGGTTTTGACCGGCGCGAAAAAGCCGGTGTTCAAGGACTTGGGCGTGAATCTCGAAACGCTCGAACTGTCCGAACTCGGCGTCGCGAAAAAAGTTACGATTGACAAGGACAACACCACCATCATCGAAGGCAAAGGCGACTCGAAAAATATCAAGGGGCGCATCGACCAAATCCGCCACGAGATTGACGCCAGCACTTCGGATTACGACAAAGAAAAATTGCAGGAACGGCTGGCGAAACTCGCGGGCGGCGTGGCGCAAATTCACGTCGGCGCGGCGACGGAAGTCGAAATGAAAGAGAAAAAAGCGCGGGTCGAAGACGCTCTGCACGCGACGCGGGCGGCGGTCGAAGAGGGCTTTGTCCCCGGCGGCGGCGTGGCGTTGTTGCGGTCGATGAAAGCGTTGGACGCGGTGAAAACGGTCGGCGACGAAGAGAAAATCGGCGTGGATATTGTGCGCCGCGCCGCGCAGGCGCCGCTCCGCGCCATTGCCGACAACGCCGGCAAAGAGGGCGCCATCATCATCCAGAACGTCCTCGACAGCAAAGAAGTGAACTACGGCTACGACGCGCGCCACGACAAGTATTGCGATATGGTGGCGTCGGGCATCATCGACCCGACGAAAGTTACGCGCTCGGCGCTCCAAAACGCGGCGTCGATTAGCGGCTTGTTGCTGACGACGGATTGCGTGATTGCGGAAATACCGGAGAAAAAAGCCCCGTTGCCGGGCGGCATGGGCGGCGGCGGTATGGGAGGAATGGGGGGCATGGGCGGAATGGGCGGCATGGGAATGATGTAAGCCCGCGCCGTTGGAAATGCGTCATTGCAAAAAATCGGGTAGAGTCGCCGGAGCGCGGGAAAGCGTTCCGGCGTTTTTTTTATTAGACCTGTTGCCTAACGCGGTTGCTCTATTCAATTGCCAGAGATTAGAGTTGAGAGTTTAGAGTTGAGCAGAGGTTGCGCTCCGCGCATTTTTAAGATAAGAACTCCGCTCTATGAACTCTCAACTCTCAACTCTACAAACAAGCGCCGTTATTCATCGAAGTCGTCGGCGTCAAACACGGCGGCGTTGCCGTCGCTGTCAATGACCGCCGCGTTGCCGTCGTCGTCCATTATGACGGTGTTGCCCTCGCTGTCGCTCACCGCGACGTTGCCGTCGTCATCGACCGCGACGGTGTTGCCTTCGTCGTCCACCGCGACCGTCGTGTCGCCGTCGGTAATGAAGACCTCGTCGGCAAACGCCAACCCGCCGGCTAACACCCCCGCGAGCAACATTCCACAGATTTTGTTCATTTCTTATCCCTTTCTAAAAACAGAAAAATCGGCGCCACGCCGACTCAATAGACCTGTTCGACAACCAATTCGCGGCATCTTTTCGGCTAATTTTCCGTTCCGCCGCGTCAAAATTCCTCGCAATACACCGGTATTACTTCGTCATTTCTCCTTGCGGAACGAAAAATTATGCCCGAAAATCTGCTCGCTCTTGGTTATCGAGCAGGTCTAAGCAAAAATTACGGTTTTTTCCGCGGCGACAAAACGCCGATGAACGCCGGAAAGAACACCAAACTCGCCGCCAACACCATAAAGAACGCCAACATCGAGAGCGTCCCCAATTGCGCGATGCTGTCCAAGCCCTGAAATTTCGACAGATACAACGAGCCGAACGCGACGATGCTCGTCAGACCGGTGATGACCAAGGCGCGACCGGTGTCAACCACCATCGGGCGAATGTCGCGCCCGCTTTCGTAATAGCGTTGGACCAAATGAATCCCGTTGTCCACGCCGACGCCGATAATTATCGGAATGGTCAGCACGTTCACGAAATTCAGATTGATGAGGTCGCCGCCGCCGCCCGCTTGCGCGAGAAAATTTAACAGCGCCATCAAGCCGAACATATAGAGCAAGCCCGTCGCCACCGGCAGAAAACAATAACCCACTCTGACGATTTCGCGATGCGCGAGCGCCCCGCCGACAAACAACAAGGAAAGCGCCGCGTAAATTATTTGCCCCGTCATCTCCGGCAACCACTGCGGATAGAGGAACCGCGCCAGCGCGAAAATTCCCACCGGCAACGAACAGGCGAGCGCCCGCCCCGGCGCGAGATGATAAAATAAATTTATCGTCCCGAAGCAAATCAGCGCGATGCAAATCGCGATGCGCAAAAAATCCTCTTTGACGATGTCCGCCAACACCAACGACGCAATCGGCACGCCGGTCAACACCGCGTCAAAATCCCGCGCGTTTTCGACCGCGGCGAACTGCGCCGCGTCGAGTCCCAGCCCGGCGGCGACTTGCGCGAGCCATTCGCGAGTCAAATAAAATTCGCCGTCGCGGGAATTTTCCGGCACCGGCGGATAGACCGTCGCTTTCACCGCGTAGCCGTTGGCGTAATACGTCAGCCCATAGACCTTGTCCGTTTCTTCGGGATTCGGCGGAATCAATTTCAACACGTCGTCGCGCGTCAGCGTCGCGCCCGCCGGATAAATCTGCCGGTCGGATTCGTTCGTCGTCGCCGCTTTCGCCAAAGTAATCGGGAACTTGACGCTCGGCGGAATGCCGTGGCGCAAACTAAACTCCGTCTGTTTCGCCGCGACCATCGTGCCGAGCAGGCGGGCGATTTTGGAGTCGCGAAAATCGCTCGGCAAAATCACGCGGTCGTCTTGGGCGAGCGCCGCGTGTTGCGCCAATAGCCGCGCGTTAAACGCGAAATACGACGGGTCGAGTTGGCGTTTTTCGAGCGCCGCTTGCAACGCCCGCGTCGCGCCGTCCAAATCCATCCCGCGCATTTGCGCCAGCAATTTTTTTTGCGCGCTCGGCGGCGGCAGAAATTGCGTAACGCTTTCATAGCCGATAATCAAACCCCGCTCTTGCAACGCGCGTAATTTTTTTTCGTAAGACGCGGCTTTTTCGAGGGCGGCCGCTTCGGTCGGAGCGCTGACGATAAAATTCAGTTTATTGGGATTGCGCGTCGAAAAGGCGCGGGCGATTTCGCCGTTGATTTCAAACGCGCGGTCGCGCGGGCGGAGCGCCGCCATCGACGGGTCGAAGCGCAACGTGTCGGGCAAGAAAATAAAAATCAGCGCGATAAACGCCGCGACGAGACCGCCGACGAACACCAACCGCAAATGTTTTTCGGTGAAACTCACCAGCGCGGGCAGATAAAATTCGCTCGGTTTGCAGACGCGCAAATTTTCCGGTCGCCAATGATTGCGCAGGGTGATAAGCGCGGGCATCACCAACATCATCACCGGCGCGGACAGCAAAATGCCAATCGCGCCGAGCGCGCCGAATTCGGCGAGATGGTCGAAGCGCGAGGTTACGAGCGCGATGAACGCCACGCACGTCGTCAACACTCCGACAATCACGCCCCAGCCGGTGTGGACAATCGCCGTCTCGAACGCCGCTTCGACCGTCGCGCCGCGCGAGCGCTCCTCGACGTAACGATTGTAAATATGCACCGCGTAATCGACGCCCAAGCCGACCAACACCGCCGCGAAGGCGCACGAAATTAAATTGAGTTGTCCGAACAACAGCCAGCCGATGCCGCCGGTCCAGGTGATAATCATCAGGAGCGGCATCCCGATGTAGAGCAACACGCCCATTCGCCGGAAACACCAGCCGAAAAACAGCAACACCAACACGCCGCTCAGCGCCAACGTGCCGAGCATCACGCCGTTGACTTTCTCGGCGTAGCGGCGGGAAATTTGGTAGCCGCCCGCAAATTCGACGCGAAAACTTTTCAGCGTGCCGCTCGGCGCCGGCGCCGGATTTTCCGCCAACGCCAAACCGGCGGCGCGAAGAAAATCACGACCGGCGGCGAGGTTGAAGGCGCGGCGCGCCAAATTTTTATCGAAGCCGAGCGCGGTCAGCGCGGCGATTTTTTTTTCATTCTCGGCGGCGACGGCGGGCGGTAAAAATTTGCCGAGACGCAGCGCGTCGTTCAACGCCAGCGTGAGCAAGCGCGAATCTTCCGCCGACGTTTCCGGCGCGGACGAATCGGCGGTCATTGCCGCAAGTTTTAAGATGCTGTTTTTGTCGAGAGATTCGCGCAATTTCGCGAGCGGCGCGGTGGCGAGAGCGCGGCATAATTCCGGCGGGCAAGCGGTAAGCGGCGCGGCGCCGGCGAGCAAATCATAAACCGTGTCTTCCATATAACTCATCAGCCGTTGCGAAAAACGCACGTTTTGCGCGGCGAATTTCGGCTGGGCGATAATCAGCAACATCCGCTCGTCGGGCGACACGAGATAGCCGCGATGGTCGCGGGCTTTTTTATCGGTAACGGTCGGCGTTTTCTCGGCTTCGTCCGGCTTTTTGCCGAGCAGGTCTTCAAAGCGTCCCTGAAAAATTTGCGCCAGTCCGAGCGCGTCGAGCAACACCGCTTCGCCGGCGGGCGAGTCGGCGTCGATGGTCGTGAGTTTGCGGACGGTATTGTCGATGGCGCGGTCAATCGCCGCGGGCGCGAGTTTGTTTTTGATTTTTTGCAAGTCGTCCGGTTGCAACAACAGCATTCCGTGTTTGGGCAGTTCGACGTGGAGGAGTTGTCGCTTTTCGGCGTCGGTGAGCAGGCGGGAAAAAACGTTGTTAAAATCGGGGTTGGTCTGCAACTGCGCCACGACTTGGTCGGCGAAACTGCCGGCGTTGAGAATGGCGCGCGGGTCGTCGGGATTGAGCCAGAACACAATCATGGCTTCATCGACGGCGCCGAAATCGGTGAGCGATTGGGTAAAAGCGCGGGCGGCGGGAATGTTCTGCGGGAGCATCCGCGCGATATTAAACGAGGTCGTGTAGCCCTGCCGCAACATCACGGCGACCGCCAACGCGGTCAGCGCCAGCGCCGCGATTAAAATGGTTTTACACCGGCGACAAGCCAGCCGCGCCAGCGTCCGTAAAATTTTTTCCCGCCACGACATCGTTGTTCTCCGGTAAAGGCAATTAAAAATTAGAAACTCACATTACGCGCAAAAAAAGAAGCCGTAAATGAACACGAAAAGAACTTAACACGAATTTTCACGAATTAGACGAATTAACACGAATTAAGAGCAAGAGATTTCTCACCGAGCCACAGAGGCGCAGAGAGAGAAAAGAGAAAAAATAAAGAGTTTTTTGATTTAGTTTTTTCTCGGTGGAACTCTGTGTCTCTGTGCCTCTGTGAGAAAAAAATTCGTGTTAATTCGTGTAATTCGTGGACAAAAAATCTTTTTTTTAACACGAGTTTTTAATTCTTAATTTTTAATTGTCTTCAAGTGCAACGCCAGAATCGCGATGTCCGCGGGCGAGACGCCTTCGATACGCATCGCCTGCGCCAGCGTTTCCGGGCGGATGTTCGTCAATTTCTCTTTCGCTTCCGTCCGCAAACCGGTCAGCGGCGCGTAGGAAAAATCCGCCGGAATTCGCGTCTCGGCGTGGCGCTGAATTTTTTCCCACTGCGCGTTTTGCCGCGTCAAATAACCGGCGTAACGCGCCGTCAAGGTCGCCTCGTTGATTGCCCGCTCGCTGAATTTACCAAAGACCGGAGCGAGCGCCGCCACGTCCGCCCATTGACCCTGCGGATTTTTCAGCATTTGCTCCGCCGTCGCCCGCTCGTTGCCGCGCCGCCGCAATTCGTTTTGCAATTCGGCAATTTCGTTTTGCAACGCCGCGACGCGGTCGGCGCGCTCGGCGTCAATCAAGCCAAATTCGCGCGCCTTCGCCGTCAAGCGCAAATCGGCGTTGTCGTGCCGCAACGACAGGCGATGTTCGGCGCGGCTGGTGAACAGGCGATACGGTTCCGCCGTCCCGCGCGTAACGATGTCGTCAATCAACACGCCGATATACGCCTCGTCGCGCCGCAAGCGCAACGGCTCGCGCCCCAAAATTTTACACGCCGCGTTGACGCCCGCCACCAAGCCCTGCGCGGCGGCTTCTTCGTAGCCCGACGTGCCGTTGACCTGTCCGGCGAGAAACAGTCCGCCGAGGTCTTTGCTTTCCAACGTGTCGCGCAAGGCGCGCGGCTCGACGGCGGCGTATTCGACCGCGTAGCCGAAGCGCGTGATACGCGCGTCCCGCAAACCGGGGACGCTGTTAATCAGCGCGATTTGCGTTTCCGGCGCGACGCTGGTGGACATACCGTTGACATACAATTCGCCGCCGGCGCGGCTCTCCGGCTCGATGAAAAGATGATGACTTTTTTTGTCGGGGAAACGCGCGACTTTCAACTCGAACGACGGGCAGTAGCGCGGTCCGACGCCGGTAATTTGTCCCGAAAACAGCGGCGTCGCGGGCAGAATTTCTTCGACGATGCGATGCGAAATTTCCGTCGTCCACGTTGACCAGCAGGGGACTTGTTCGAGGTCTAATTTTTCCGTCAGATAACTAAACGGTTGCGGCGGCGCGTCGCCGTCTTCGCGGCGCATCGCGGAAAAATCCACCGTTTTAGCGTCAAGACGCGGACAGGTGCCGGTTTTCAGGCGGCGGAGCGGCAAGCCGAGCCGTTGCAAACTTTCGTTAAGCGACACGGCGGCGCGTTCGCCGAGGCGTCCGCCGGCGTCGATACGCGCGCCGACGTGCGTTTTGCCGCTGATGAACGTGCCGGCGCAAACGACGACGGCGCGGCAGGAAATTTCGCGACCGAGCGCGGTTTTCGCGCCGATGATGTTGCCGCCGTCCGCGACGATTTCGACGATTTCTTCTTGCAACAAATGGACGCGCGGCGTTTTTTCGAGATACGCTTTCATCCAGTGTTGATACGCCCATTTGTCGGCTTGGGCGCGCGGCGAGCGGACGGACGCGCCTTTCGAGGAATTGAGCATTTTGAATTGGATGCCGGTGGCGTCGATGGCGAGTCCCATCGCGCCGCCGAGCGCGTCGATTTCGCGGACGAGTTGCCCTTTGGCGAGTCCGCCGACGGCGGGATTGCACGACATTTGCGCGACGGCGTCGAGCGCGAACGTGGCGACGACGACGCTCACGCCGAGCCGCGCCGCCGCGAGCGCGGCTTCACAGCCGGCGTGTCCGGCGCCAATGACGAGCAGGTCGGTGAACATAAATAAAACCATTAAAAATGGAAAATGTTGATTTTCGTCGGCGAGGCGGTTACGGCGGACGTTTCGCCGTCATAACCCGCCGTCGCGGAACCGGCGAGAATCGCCAAAAGACAGGCGCGCGCCTCGTTAAAAAATTTGTTCATTTTTTATGCTCCTGAAATTAAGCGCCCCGTTTTCTTTCGCGTTGAGTTCAACGGCGCCGTCGAAAATGACCTTGGTCGAAAGCAAGCGGTCGCCCAAAAGTTTTTTCAGATAATCAAGATTTTTCGTAAAACTCGTATGAAAAGCGGTCGCCGATTTTATTTCATACGCCCGATAACCGACGCCAAATTCCTGCACCACGTCAACTTCGTGTTGGGCTTGGTCGCGATAAAAGAAAAGATTAGGCGTTTTGCCGGCATTAAGCCGCGCTTTCAACAGTTCCAACACCGCGTAATTTTCAAAAATCGCCCCGTATAACGGATGCGTTGGCAATTGTGCCGCGTTTTCAAGACCGAGCAAAAAACAGACCAGCGCCGTGTCATAAAAATAAATTTTTGGCGTTTTTACCAAGCGTTTGCCGATATTTTGGTAAAACGGCGGCAAGCGAAAAATGACATAAGACGCTTCGAGGATACTCAACCATTCCTGAATCGTATGAAAAGAAACGCCGACTTCGTTAGACAACGCCGAAGCGTTAAACTCCGCGCCGATTCTACCGGCGCAAAGGCGAATAAAAATCTGAAATTTACTGCGGTCTTTAAGGTTGATGATTTGCCGCACGTCGCGTTCGACATAGGTGTTGTAGTAGTTGGCGGCTAAATCCAACGGCGCGATATTATCGCCCCAAATCGCGGGATAACCGCCGCGAAATAACAGATTTTCCGTGGCGGTTTCCGCGAGGGAGCGCAATTCGGACAACGACAGCGGCAACAAAGTATGGAGCGCGACTCTACCCGCCAGCGACTCCGTGATTTTTTCCAATAATAAAAAATTACTGCTACCGGTAAGCACGAAACGATGGGACGGGGCTTCGTCGGCGACCACTTTTATATGCGGAAAAATCCGGGGATAATTTTGCGCTTCATCCAATATCACGCCGTTTTTTCCGTATTGTCGCAAAAAAATTTCGGGCGATTTTTCAATTTCTTCCACTACTTCAAGGCGGTCAAGATTGAAATAAACGTAGTCGGGGAACGCCATTTTGCAGAGCGTGGTTTTCCCCGATTGCCGCGGACCGGTTACCGCAATGACCTTAAACGAGCGTATCAACCGTTCTAATTCAGATTTTAATTCCCGTATAATCATACGTTTATCCCAATATAGACGGAATGGCAGTTCAACTTCTAATTTGTCAAATCGAGCAAATTAGAAGTCGTACTTCTGATTTTCTGGAAAATAATAGGGTCTGCAAGCCATTCTTAATAGCGCATCGCGAGAACGCGAAAATCGCCAAAAGATAGATGCGAGCGTGCCTCATGAAAAAATTTGTCTATAAAGTTAGCGGTTAATCGCCCCACGCTTTAGCGTGGGGTCAAGAGCGGATTAAAAAAACGGCTTTAGCCGAATAACAGAATTTGGGCTAAAGCCCCTTTCTTTTTCTGACCGCCGACCCCACGCTAAAGCGTGGGGCAATTAACCGCCAAGCGCGCGAATAGGGTTGACCGCGTAACACGAGTTAAATTTCTCCGTGTCCGCCGTGCTTTCGTGAGAAAAAAAGAAGTTCGGGAATGATTTTAAGCGGGCGGGGGCAAGCCCCGCCCTGCGGTCTCAACTCGGCGCGGTTGCAATTCGTAATTTTTAATTCTTAATTGACTCTATCCTATCGCCTCGCGGCATCGTTCGACGATTGCCGCCAATTTTTGTTGCGCCGCCAGCGGCGTCATTTCGTTCACTTCGACCGCCGCGATTTCCGCCAGCGCTTCGCCGTAATTCGTCGGCTCAAACAAACTCATTTCAATCATCGGTGTCCCCTCGCGGGAAACTTCAATGTCGCGCCGCGCCGCCTCTTTTTCCAATTTCTGCAAAATGTTTTTCGCCCGCGTCAGCACCGATTTCGGCAAGCCCGCCAATTTCGCCACTTGCAAGCCATACGACCGCGCCGCCGCGCCCGTCGCAATCGTGTGCAGAAAAATAACTTGCTGATTCCATTCGCGCACCGCGACGTTGTAATTTTGCGCCCGCGGCAGGAGGTCGCCCAACTCCGCGAGTTCGTGGTAATGCGTCGCGAACAGCGTCCGCGCCCCGGTTTCGTGCAGATATTCGGTAATCGCCCACGCCAACGACACGCCGTCGAACGTCGAAGTGCCGCGTCCGACTTCGTCTAAAATGATGAGCGACCGCGCCGTCGCGTTGTGCAAAATGTTCGCCGTTTCCGCCATCTCGACCATAAACGTCGATTGCCCGCGCGCCAAATCGTCCGCCGCGCCGATGCGCGTGAACACGCGGTCAACGACGCCGATGGTCGCCGCCGCCGCCGGAATCGGCGCGCCGGTTTGCGCCAAAATCGTCAGCAACGCGACCTGCCGGATATACGTGCTTTTGCCCGCCATATTCGGTCCGGTGATGATGTGCAACCGTCCGTGTTCGTCGTCAAACGCCGTGTCGTTCGGCGTGAAATCGGCGAGGTGTTGGTCTAACGCCGGATGCCGCCCCGCCGTAATCGTCGTTTCAATGCCGTCGCGCATCGCCGGCAAAATATAATTTCGCGTCGCGCCCAAATCGGCGAAGGCGCTCAACACGTCGAGTTGCGCCAGCGTCGCCGCGACGGTTTGAATCCGCCGCGTCGCGCCCAACACCGCCGCCGTCAATTGCGCGAAAATTTCGCTCTCCAACGTTTTCGCTTTTTCCTCCGCGCCCAAAATTTGCTCTTCGTATTTTTTCAATTCCGGCGTCGAACAGCGCTCGGCGTTGGCGAGCGTCTGTTGGCGGCGGTAGTCCGGCGGAATTTTCGCGCGGTGGGTGTTGGTTACTTCCAAGTAATAGCCGAAGACGCGGTTAAAGCCGACTTTCAACGAGGCGATGCCGGTGCGCTCGCGCTCGCGTCGCTCGTATTTTTCCAACCATTCTTTGCCGCCGCCGGATAATTCCCGCAGGCGCGTCAGTTCCGTCGAATACGAACTTTTGATGAAACCGCCGTCGGTCGCGAGAAGCGGCGGCGAGTCCGCAATCGCCGCGTTCAGCAATTCCGCGAGGTCGGCGAGCGGGTCGATGTTCACGTCGGAAAATGCGTCCGCGCCGAGCGCGGCGATAATTTCGCCGAGAAGCGGCAGGTGGGCGAAGCCCGCGCCGAGCGCCGCCAAGTCGCGCGGACCGCCGCGCCGCGCCGCCAAACGCGCCAACATTCGCTCAAAGTCGGCGATTTGCCGCAGTTCGTCGCGCAACCGCTCGCGGCAATTATTTTCGCGCATCAACGCGCCGACTTTTTGTTGCCGCGCCGCAATCGCGTTTAAGTCGCGCAACGGTTGGAGCAACCAGCGTTTGAGCAGGCGTCCGCCGGCGGCGGTGCGCGTGCGGTCAACGGCGCCGAGCAGGGTGAATTGCGGATTGGCGCCGGCGATGATTTCGAGATTGCGTTGCGTCGCGTAGTCCAACAAGAGAAATCCGTCGGGTTGGACGAGACGCAATTCTTTAAGATGCGGCAGGGCGGTTTTTTGCGTTTCTTCAAGGTAGGACAAAATCGCGGCGGCGGCGCCGACGGCGGCGGGTAGGTCGCTAATCCCGAAACCGTCGAGCGTGCCGACGGCGAAATGCGCGGTCAATTTCGCCAGCCCCGCGGACGGCGAAAATTCGTAGCCGTCGCGCTTGACGACGGTCGCGCCGGTAAAATTTTGCTCGGCGAGAAAGGCGAGCGGCTTGTCCGCTTGGAGCAATTCGACCGGCGCCAAAATTTCGCTCGGCGCGTAGCGCTCGACCTCTTCGCGGAGCGACGCGGATGAGGCGGGACAGACGAAAAATTCGCCGGTGGAAATGTCGGCGAGGGCGAGGGCAAAGTCCTTTTTAGCGGCGGCGACGGCGAGGAGAAAATTATTTTTTTTATCGGTCAAACAGGCGTCGTCCACGACGGTGCCGGGCGTAACCACGCGCACCACGCCGCGTTTGACGATGCCGGTCGCGGCGGCGGGACTTTCCAATTGTTCGCAGATGGCGACGCGCCAACCGGCGGCGAGCATTTCTTTGAGATAGCGGTCGAGCGCGTGATAGGGGACGCCCGCCATCGGCGTCGCGTCGGGTTTGCCTTTGTCGCGGGTGGTGAGCGTCAGTCCGAGCAGATTGGCGGCGCGTTTCGCGTCGTCGCCGAACATTTCATAAAAATCGCCCATCCGAAATAGAAGTAGCGCGTCGGGATGCGCGGCTTTCGCCGCCGCCCACTGTTCCTGCATCGGCGTTTTCGCGGGAGGCATGGCGGGGGATTCCTTTTTCAATTAACAATTAAAAATTAACAATTAACAATTGAAGAATCATTTTGCGCCCTTAAACCGTCGGCTAAAGCCGACGGCGCCGCTCATTAAACAGGTCTAATTGTTAATTTTTAATTGTTAATTGTTAATTGTTAATTGTTAATTGTTAATTGTTAATTGCGCTTCACGCCGACTGCGGATGAATGGTTTCGTGCGCGTGGTTGGGCGTTAGTTCCCGGATAATCCGCGCGGTGGCTTCGCCGGCGGCGTTGGGGTCGTTCGGGTCGAGACGCCCGAACATTTCTATCGTCATCCCTAAAATTTGCGCTTCGAGCGGCGCGTCGGCGAAATGATATTGCCCGCTAAAAACCGAATGTAAAATTTTTTCCAACTCGCCGCTCCGGTCAAACGGGCGAATGAGCGCCAGCGTCCGCTCGCCGTGTTCCTTTTGGCGGTCGGCGGGTAGGGGCGCGGACGGCGCAACGCGGTCATATTCCGGCGCGCTGATTTCGCCGAGCCGGTGCAACAAGCCCGCCAACTGCAAATAATGGCGACTGCGCGGCGGCAACGCCAAATGGCGGGCGATGGTTACCGCGGCGTGCGCCACCGCTTCCGCCCGTTCCGCCGGTTGCTCAAAAATTTTCGTCAGCGTCGTGAGCGTTCCCCAAAAATCGTCTTCCAATTGCCGGTAGTCGCGTTGCCGCGCCAACGCCGCGCCGAGTTGCGTCGCCGTCGCCGCCAATAATTCCAAGTCGTCGTCGGAGAATTTTTGGTCGGCGGTCGGCGCGGCGAGATACAACACGCCGTCAATCGCGTTCGTCGCGGAGAGCGGCGCGCACAACACCGCGCCGATGTCGCGCGTAATCACGCTTTCTTCCGCTTGAAAGCGCTCGTCGCCGTGCGCGTCGTCGATGCGGAGCGCCCGGCGCTCCAACAGCGTCCGCTTGATAATCGCTTTGGAAATTTTGCCCGGCTCGCACCCGTTCGGCAAAAACGAGCCGAGCGGCGTTACCGCGCCGCCCGCCTGCCGCGTGAACACATACGTCGCCGCGGCGAACTGCTCGCCGACGAGCGGCAAAATTTGCTCGTTTAATTCTTCGAGATTTTCGTCGGCGGCGAGCGCGACGCCGAGGCGACACAAAAAGCGCAGGCGGCGCGTCGCGAGGTCGGTGAGGGTCGCGGGGTCGTTCAGGTCTTCGAGGTTCAGGGACACGGCGGACAAATCGTCGGTGTCCTTTTCGTCGTCGGCAAATTCCGGCGCGCCGCGGTCGCTGAAAATCAGCGTCGTCGCGCCGATTTGGATTTTGTCGCCGTCGCGCAACAATTCTTCTTTGGCGCGGCGGTCGTTGACGCTAATCCCGTTGCGGCTGTTGAGGTCGCGAATGAAACACATTTCGCCGACGCGAAAAATTTCGGCGTGCTGACGGCTGATGTTTTTGTCGAGAATTTGAATCTGACACGACGGGTCGCGCCCAATCCGCAAGCGCTGTTTGCCGATTTGATGCGGGTTGTTGCCGAACGAACGGTCTTCAAATCTGATTTCTGCCATAAGGGTTCCGCCGCCGAATTGAGAAACCGCGTATCGTGCGCAACGGCAGAGAAATATCAATTAAAAATTAACCGGTTTGACAACCTCCGCTAATTACTCCTTAAAATCTCTTTGCGCCCGTATGGACTCGTTTTTTTTATTGGGTTAAAATCCACGGACGCGCCGCGTCCCGCGCTTTTATTCTTCGGAGAATCTTTATGCCCATTATGTCATTGCGCAACAAATTGTTGCTGGTGTCGCTCCTGTTAATGCTGACGCCGACCGTGGCGATTAGTTTGATTTATTCGACGCCGATGTTGCGGGTTACCCGCGATTTATCCGAAAACATTTTAGCGCAGTCGAGTATGGCGACGGCGCGGCAATTGCAGAGTTTTTTTGAATTGCCGATGATGGAAGCCGAGCGTTACGCGGGAATGTTGGCGCAAACGCACGGGCAATTAAGCCGCGACGAGGCGCTGAAAATTTTACAGGAGTGGCTGGCGGCGCGTCCGCAATATTTGGCGGTCTATGCCAACTACGGACCGGACTTATTCGATGGGCGCGACGCGGATTTTAAGGACGACGCGCGGTTTCCCGACGGGGCGTTCGCCGTTTATATTTTTCACGACGCCAATCACGCGGTCGCGCTCGAGGCGGAAGATTTGGATTATTTTACTAACGATTACATTCAGTTGCCGTTTCAGACGCAAAAACCGGTCGTAACCGACCCCGAAGAACACGAAGTCGTTACCGGCGGCGAAAAAGTTTTAATGGTGTGTTTGGTCGCGCCGCTCGTGGTGAACGGGAAATCGCACGGCGTGGTCGGGGTTGATTATTCAATCGACGGCATCGCCAAAGCGATTAGCCAATATCGCGTGATGAATAACGAAGAGAGCGCTTGCTTGCTGACGCTGGGCGACGGCAAAATAATCGCGGCGCGCGACGAAACGCTGAACGAGCAAAATTTTCTGGCGATGCTCTCGCCGCAAGACCGCGGCAAAATTGACGATTTGCGCAAAAATCGCGACGGCGCGGCGATTGTCGAATATCGCGGCGCGAACGGCGAAGCGTTCACCGCCGGGGTTACGGTTATCGCGCTCGGCGACGCGGCGACGTGGCTGATGGTGAGCGCGGTGCCGTCGTCGGCAATCACCGCCGAAGGCGAGGCGAGCGTCTATAACAGCGTGGAGGCGTCGGTAATTATCATCGTGGTCGGCATTATTCTGGTTTGCGTGTTTATCGAAAAAATAATCGCGCGTCCGATTATGCGCGAGATGACGATTTTACACGAGATGATCGCGGCGCTCGACGCCATGAGCGGCAATCTCACCGACAGTTCTTCGACGCTCGCGAGCGGCGCCGCCGAATTATCGGCGTCGATATCCGAATGCGCGGCGACGGTCGGTTCCACCGCCGAACGTTCCAGCGACAACGAGCGCAACGTGACGGACGGCAACGAGCGCGTGCGCGCCGTGTTGCGACTCATCGCCGCCAACACGCAAAAAACGCAGGAAATTTCCGCGTCGCTGGCGGACTTGGAAAAGAAAAGCATTGAAATTGAGAAGGTCGTAAAACTCATCGAGGAAATTTCGTCGCAAACGAATTTGCTGGCGTTAAACGCGGCAATCGAGGCGGCGCGGGCGGGCGAAGCCGGCAAGGGATTTTCCGTGGTTGCCGAAGAAGTCCGCTCGCTCGCGATGCGGAGTTCCGAAGCCGTGAGTCGCACGTCGGGAATCGTGCTGGAAAATATCAAGCAGATTAAGGAGCGCGCCGACGACGGACGGGAAATTTCGGCGCAAATCGGCGAAATTAACGCGAAAATCGGCGATGTTTCGGACACGCTCGCGCAAGTCGGCGAAAATAGCGCCGAACAAAACGCCGCGCTGAAACAGATTCAAGAAGCCATCACGCAATTAGACCAAGCGACCGATGTTACGGCGGCGGAAAGCGCCAAAACGTCGGATTACGCCGCGAATTTGCGCGAGGACGCCAATCGGCTGAAAAGCGCTTCGGACCAATTGGACGGCTTGATTTTTGGCGTTAAACGCAACGGCGAACATAAATTCGACTCGGCAAGAGAAAAAGTCGAAAAGACAAACGCGCGCCCGAAAAACGCCCGCCGCAACGGTCAAAACTAAAAAGTATCCGCCGCTAATCGAAAAATTAAGCGGGATATTTTGAGGACGGACGATGAATAACCGCGTATTTTAGAGCGTGTTGCTGATGAAAGACGAGGAATAAAATGAACGCGACCGCCAAACCGGAAACCCAATTTTTTGCCGGCGTCGCCGAATTATTGCAGGCGGCGCGGAATAACGCCTATCGCGCGGTCAATACCGTGATGGTCGAGACCTATTGGCAGATAGGCAAGCGGATTGTCGAAGAAGAGCAAAACGGCAACGACCGCGCGAATTACGGGGATTATTTGGTAACCAATCTGTCGCGCTATTTGACCGATACTTTTGGCAAGGGGTTTTCCGAAGCCAACATTCGTAATTTTCGCCGTTTTTTTCAGGTTTTTCCTGACTTTGGTCAATTCGCTACACGCCGTGTAGCGAATCTATCGTCTCCCGAATTCGTTACGCACCGCGTAGCGAATCTATCGTCTCCTGAATTACCCACACGGCGTTTAGGGAATCTCGCGTGGTCGCATTTGACCCGCATTATGCGGCTTGAAGACCCCAAAGAACGGGATTATTACTTGCAAGAGACCGCCGAACAAAATTGGACGGTCGCCGTCCTTGAACGCCATATCAAAACCGGCTACTATCGCCGTTTGCTGTCGTCGCCAACGGCGGATAACTCGGTTCCGGCGATGTCCGACCCGACCGGTTTTATCAAAGACCCGTATGTTTTGGAATTTCTCAACGTGCCGGAGGATTTAACGGGCAAAGAAACCGTGTTGGAGGCGGCGTTGATTGCCAATTTGCAAAAATTCTTGTTGGAATTGGGCAAGGGATTTTCTTTCGTCGCGCGGCAGTTGCGGGTCAGCACCGAAACCGACCATTTTTACGTTGATTTAGTGTTTTATAATTATTTACTAAAATGTTTTGTGATTATTGATTTGAAAACCGCAAAACTGACGCCCGCCGACATCGGACAGATGGATATGTATGTACGGATGTTTGACGAATTAAAGCGCGGCGAGGGCGATAATCCGACCATCGGCATTATTATGTGCGCGGATAAAGCGGAAACGTTAGTAAAATACTCGATATTAAAGGAAAATCGGCAGATTTTTGCGGCAAGATATAAAACCGTGTTGCCGACCGAAGACGAGTTGGCGGCGATGATTGCCAAAGAAAACGCCAAACTGCTGTCCGAGCAAGGGGCAAATAGCAACGTCGCAAGAAATTCTCTAATAGCGCCATCAAAATAACGCCGTTGCTAATTCGTTTTCGGTTTCCGCAATCCGTACCGTCGCAACCATAAAATAATCGTTGTCGATTTCGCAACCGATGAAATTTCGTCCCAACCGTTTGGCGACCGCGCCGGTTGTGCCGCTTCCCATAAACGGGTCAAAAATCGTCGCGTCCGGCTTGCTACCGATTAGCAAAATCCGCTCTAATAAAACTTCCGGTTTTTCGGTCGGGTGAATTGTTTTGTGCCGTTGCGCGGGAATTTCCCAGAGATTTTTCATCTGCCGTCCGCCGTTCATTTCTTTTGCCACATCGTAGTTGAAAAAATACTTTTTACTTTTAGCCGCAAGCCAAATCAATTCGGTGGACGGCGCGAACCGATTGGTCACCAAAAGCGGCGCGGCGTTGCGTTTGAACCAAACGATGTCGTTGATAAGCCAAAATCCTAATTCTTTCAACAACACGCCGATTGACGGATGATTGTGAAGCGTACCGGAAATCCACAACGTGCCGGAATCCGACAACACGCGCAGACACTCGCGCAACCATTCGCGATTGAAAGCGTGAATGTCGTCGATTTTATCCCATTTGCCTTTGTCGCAAGCGACCGGTTTTCCGTTTTGCACGGTTAAAAAACCGGCGCCGGACAGGTTGTAAGGCGGGTCGGCAAAAATTAAATCAACCGAACGGTCGGGAATTTCTTTGATTATCTGAAACGTATCGCCGTGAAATAAATTTATGGTTTGCTCCGACATAACCGCTCCTGCGCAAGGCGAATGTAATTCACGTTTTTTTCAATTCCCAAATAGCGCCGGTCTAATCGTATTGCGACCACTCCGGTCGTGCCGGTGCCAAAGAACGGGTCTAAGACCAAATCCATCTTATTTGACGAGGCAAGAATGACCAACTCTAACAATTTTTCCGGCTTTTGCGTCGGATGCGCGGCGCGTCGGTTTTCACCGCGCAACCGCTCTTTGCCCTGCACAATCGGCAATTCAATAAAGTCCAAGAAGTCGCGCATTTGTTTGTTGTCGCCGGATTGCGTTTTATGTGGATTGAATTTTTTTACCGCTTCATAATTGAAAATCCATTTCTTGCCTTTCACAAACCAGCAAACAAATTCAGTCGAGTGCGTGAAAGTC
Organism: Planctomycetota bacterium; assembly: GCA_031261425.1. Taxonomy (GTDB): domain Bacteria; phylum Planctomycetota; class SZUA-567; order SZUA-567; family SZUA-567; genus MS499-59. The sequence goes on along the minus strand of JAISJR010000051.1, from coordinate 39,828 downwards.
CGTTTGGTGATATTCGGCATCGCGTTGACTTTGTACCAAGTCAAAATGTTGTTGAGTTTGAGGCCGATTTTCTTGGCTTCAAGTAAAATTTCGCCGAGATTATGTTGCGTGCAAGAAACATACAAACTACCGTTGCCGGTCAACGCCTGCCGACAACCGTTTAACCATTCAGCCGTGAACGTTAAATAGTCGGCGCCGTTAAAAGTATCCCACGCTTCGTTCATTTTGTAATACGCGCCGCCGGTTTGATTGTTCGCCAAATCGAGCGATTTCCCCGACAAGTTATATGGCGGGTCGGCGAAAATCAAATTGACCGATGCCGCCGGAATCTCGGCAACAAGTAGCGCGGCGCAGTCGCCTTGAATAATGCGATTAGTCGAAAAATCAGGACGCAAGTTTTTCTCCCCAAGTAGAAAGCAGATGCGGAATGTTTTCTGCCCATTTTATCGAATTTGCCGCGCTTTTTGTCGCGACTAAAATTTCATCAAACAAGTCGCGCAATTTTTGATGCGAAAATGGGCGCGCCGCTTTTTTAGCGGCGGTCAAAACTTCCAACAGATTGACAAATTGCGTTATCGTAAGCGGAATAATTCTTTGCGGTTCGCCTTCGTATTCGTATTTCACCGAAGTCCAAAATGTGTTCAGTGTGTCGCGATGCAAACTTGGCGCAACAAAAAGACAATACGCGGTTTTGTCGCGATGCTGTTCCTCGAAATCGCGCAAATGACGCATAACCGGCTGTCCCTCGTTGAACCATTGCGCCCGATTAATCAATAATGTAACTTCGCAAATCGCGTTGAAAGATTGATAAAAACATTCAATATCCGGCTTGTTTGCCGGAGCCGTAAAAATTGGTTGATTGTCGTCTCCGACCGGATAATTAGGCGAAATGGTTAGGGCATCGTTAAGCGCGTAAAGTCCTAATGTTATCAGCCGTTCTAATTCCACCGGTTTCTTTTCGCGAGAATTAAAAATGTTCCGCAAATCGGCAATACAATTTTCGATGCGCGAAATTTCTTGTGTTTCGGCGTGCGTTCGCGCCTCGAAAAGTTGACGGCGGTAGTCGCGTAAAATCGCAATTGTTTTTTGTAAATCGGCGACGATTTCATTCTTGGGTAACGACGGCATTAGTGGCGGCGTTATTGCGTTTTGGCGCAAAGCCAATCCTTCCGCCTTGATTTCTCGCAAAAGCCCATCGCGAATTTCGCATAAGCGCGGCGCCGTTTCCCACGGCAAAACCGGCTTGGTCATATCGCCTAAATAATCCGCCCATTTTTGCGCATTGGCAAACAACAACGCCGCGCCATTATCGACGGCAAGTAGGGCATCAATCTCAATTGTACGGCGTGGTTCCAAATCAAAATAAAATCCGTTGCCGCGCAAATAGAAGTAACGGGTCAAACGAAAATAGCGAATGAGGTTGTCAGCGTAATCAAGCGCGTTATTCCACGATTCGTATTCGGCGAAATGGTTCGAAAAATAATCGGCGGCGAAATCATTTATCTCTTGTTTTTTGTTTTCTCGGTCAGCGAAATCTCGCCGAAACATCCATACTTTTTCAGCAGTCGCGATGAGGTTACGGTGGTCGGACAGTGTCGTGAAAAACAGCGCAAATTCGATTTTAGAAACACCTTTCGCTTTTTCGCCGTGTTTTTCGCATAGCGCATTAACCGCTTTCAATAAACGAAGTGTGGCGACAAACGGTTTGACATTGTAGCCGTCTCGTGCCGGATATTGATTAGCATCAAAATTCGGATACTGCCATTTTAGAAAACTACGGAAAAACACTTCGCCTAAATCGTAGTCCTCGCGCAAAAAGTATTTCCCGAAATCTGTAATAACAATGCGGTCATTGGCATCAAGCGCGGCGAGTCCCATTTTTTTAATAGGGTTAAACGACTGCCGACCGCGCATTTCCAAACCGCCTTTGTAATTTTTCGCGTCAAGAATCGCGGCGGCTTGCGTTTCAGTTAGCGTCGGCGCATCCAACCACGCACGCTGTTCGTCCGCTAATCCGTTTTCAAATTGTGGATTGCCGTAGCCGTATAATTTCCGTTGAACCAGTAAAATTTGATAACGCCGTTGCGTCGCGCCATTCCATGCTTCGCCCGCAAGTTTCGCCAACACGCCCAGAAAATCGCGAATCCGTTCGGGATTGCGCACCGTCGTCGAGACCGACCATAATCGCATATTCCTCTCCTCAAATTTATTCTGCGCAAAGTTGTAATCGCCGCCCACAACAATAAAAGAGGTTTCGTTAATTCATTGACCGGTCGGTGTCGCTATTCCCGCTAAAAACTCATTGGAATTCTTCGGCGTCAACCGCTTGCCGCCATAACCGCCGCGCGGCAAAATCCGGCGCCGTCAATCGCGGTCTTGCTCTCGCCGACGTATTTTGCGTTGAGCGCCGGTTGCTTATCATTTTCGGCAAAACAACCCTAATTGATGAAGGACTTCATTATGCCCACCCCTTTCGTGCATTTGCACGTTCACACCGATTACTCGTTGCTTGACGGCGAGGCGAAAATCGAGGATTTGGTCGCGCGCGCCAAAGAAATGGGGCAGACGGCGTTGGCGATTACCGACCACGGCAATCTCTTCGGCGTGTTGCATTTCGACAGCGTGTGCCGTAAAAACGGCATTAAACCGCTCATCGGTTGCGAATTTTACGTCGCCGGCGGCAGTCGCTTTGAACGCGCCGCCGACGAGAACGGCAACAAATACTACCACCTGATTTTGCTCGCCAAAAACGAAGCGGGTTACCGCAATTTAATGGCGCTGTCGTCGAAGTCGTATTTGGAGGGCTTTTACGCCAAGCCGCGCCTCGACGAAGAATTGTTGCGCGCATATCACGCCGATTTGATTTGTTTAAGCGCCTGTATTCAGGGCGAATTGCCGCAATTGTTGCTGTCCGGCGCCGCCGACCGCGCCGAAGCGTGGGCGCGGCGTTACCGCGATTTGTTCGGCGCGGAAAATTTTTATATCGAACTGCAAGACCACGGACTTGCCGACCAGAAAAAAGTCGCGCCGTTGTTGATTGCCCTCGCGCAAAAATTGGACGTGCCGATGGTCGTTACCAACGACAGTCATTACGTCGCCGCCGCCGATTGGGAAACGCAAGAAGTGATGATGTGCATCGGGATGCAAAAAACGCTCGACGATCCGAAACGAATGTCGTTTGACAGCCATGAATTTTATCTCAAAAGCGCCGAGGAAATGGCGGCGCTTTTTCCCGACCACCCGGAAATGGCGGCGAACACGGCGCGGATTGCCGCCGCCTGCGCCGACCGCGTTATTCCGCAATATCAAGTGTCGCAACTGAAAGATTGTTTGCCGGAATTTCCCATTCCCGCCGGTTTCGCCGACGCCGAGACCTACTTGCGCGATTTAGTCGCGCGCGGCTTGAAAAAACGCTATACAGGCGGCGAACCGCGACCGGAAATCGTCGAACGCGCCGATTTTGAATTGCAAACCATTATCGGGATGGGTTTCACCGGCTACTTTTTAATCGTCTGGGATTTTATCAACTGGGCGAAAGAGCACGACATTCCGATTGGTCCGGGGCGCGGTTCCGGCGCGGGAAGCATCGTCGCCTACGCCATCGGCATCACCAATCTCGACCCGCTCCGCTTCAATTTATTTTTTGAGCGCTTTCTCAATCCCGAGCGCGTCAGTATGCCGGATTTCGATATCGACATCAGCGACGAAGGACGCGCCGCCGTCATCGAATACACGCGCGGCAAATACGGCGAAAGTCAAGTCGGGCATATCGCGACGTTCGGCACACTCGGCGCGAAAGCGGTCATCAAAGATGTCGGACGGGTGCTGAACGTGCCGTTGACCGAAGTCAACCGGTTGACCGCGCTGGTGCCGACCGGCGCGAAAGTGCATTTGCGCGACGCCTTCGTCGCCAATCCCGACCTCAACAATTCCGGGCAACTCGCCGAATGGCGCGAGTCGGAAGAGCGTATCGGCGAGAGCAACGTTACTTACAAACGCCTATTTGATTTTTGCGCGGCGCTCGAAGGCAAAAAACGCAACACCGGCTTGCACGCCTCCGGTATCGTGATTGGCAAAACGCCGCTGATTGACTGGGTGCCGTTGTTCACGGTCAAAGACCCGGACAGCGACCAGCGCAAAAGCGCGACGCAGTTTGTGATGACCGAAGTCGAAGCGTGCGGCTTGGTGAAAATGGATTATCTCGGTCTGAAAACTTTGTCGATTATGAAACGCGCCGAGGACTTGATTCGCCGCCGCGCCGGTTATGAAAATTTTCGCGCGGAAGACGTGCCGCAGGACGACGCCAAGGTTTTCGCGCTGTTCGGCGCGGGCGAAACGTCGATGGTGTTTCAATTTGAAAGCGGCGGAATGCGGCGCACGTTGCAACAAGCCCAACCGCGCCGCCTTGAAGATTTAATTGCGTTGAACGCGCTGTATCGCCCCGGACCGATGGACTACATTCCGCAATTTATCGCCGGCAAATTCGACGCCCATAAAATTCATTATCCCGACCCGTGCCTCAAAGATATTTTGGAGGAGACCTACGGGGTGATGGTGTATCAGGAACAAGTGATGCAGGTGGCGCAACGCATCGCCGGTTATTCGCTCGGACAAGCCGACATTTTGCGGCGGGCGATGGGGAAGAAAAAAGCCGAAGTGATGGTCGCGGAAAAACAGAAATTCATCGACGGCGCGGTGAAAAACGGTTTCGCCGCCAATCACGCCGGCGAAATTTTTGAGATTATGTTGCCGTTCGCCGGCTACGGTTTCAACAAAAGCCACGCGGCGGCGTATTCGGTGGTGGCGTATCAAACCGCGTATCTGAAAGTGCATTTTCCGTTGGAGTTTTACGCCGCCGGTCTGACCAACGAAATGAACAAAACCGACGGCAAACTCGCGGTCTATATCGAAGAAGCGCGGAGCAAAGGCATTGCCGTTTTACTGCCGGACATTAACCGGTCGGGCTTGGTGTTCGCGCCGGAAGGCGGAAGCATTCGTTTCGCGTTGTGCGGCGTCAAAGGCGTGGGCGAGGCGGCGGCGGCGGCGCTCATCGAAGCGCGCGAAAAAGGCGGCGATTTCACGTCGATTTTCAATCTGTGCGAGCGCGTGGCGGTCAACAAAGGCACGCTCGAAGCGCTGGCGAAAGCCGGCGCGTTTGAGAATCTCGGCGGACATCGGGCGCAATATCTTGCCGCGCTCGAACCGGCGCTTAATTGGGGACAAAACGAACGGACGCGGCTTGAAAACGGCGAGGCGGCGTTGTTTGGCGAAGACGTTGCCGCCGCCGCGCCGACGTTGCCCAACGTCGCGGAATTGGACGCGAAAACGCGACTGAATTTTGAACGGGAATTTTTAGGATTTTTCGCGTCGGGGCATCCGCTTGCCGAACATTCGGCGGTCATTAAGTCCTTCGGCACGGCGACGACGGCGGGGCTAACCGAACTGAACGACGGGGCGAAAGTAACGCTCGGCGGAATGATTACGAGCGTCAGTCGCAAGACCGACCGGAAAGGGCGCCCGTTTGCGATTGTAACGCTCGAAGATTTATATGGCGCGGTGGAAGTGATGACTTTTTCGCGCCAAGTGGAAAAATTCGGCGCGTTAATCGCGCCGGACACGTTGGTTTTATTGCGCGGCAAAGTGGACGCGAAACGGGAAAAACCGATGGTGTTGGCGGATGAATACGTGAGTTTCGCCGACGCGATTGCGACGTGGACGAAAGGCGTAACGATAAATTTGGGGAATTTAAGCGACGCAACCGCCGAAGCGGTGGAGCGCTTGCGCGCCACGGTCGCGAAATTCCCCGGCAAAACGCCGCTGTTTTTGCAACTGCGCGTCGATAACCGCGGCGGCACGGGCGGCGGCGAGGGTATCGGCGGCGAGAGCGCGGCGTCGCGTCCGCGATTAGCCCTGATTCGCGCCGGCAACGATTTCAACGTGGCGGCGACCACGCAATTCATCGCCGCCGTCCGCGAACAATGGGGCGAAAACAAACTCATTTTCCACGCGCAAGCGGGGTAGGGAGCAGAGTTGAGAGTTGAGAGTTGAGCAAAGGTTGCGCTTCGCGCGTTATTAAAAAAATAACACTCTCAACTTTCAACTTTCAACTCTAAACTCTAAACTCTAACACTCTAAACTCTCCTCCTCCGCCTGTTCCTGCGCCGTGCGCGGTTTGAGCGTCGGGAACAGCACCACTTCGCGGATGCTCGGCTGACCGGTCAGCAACATCACGAGCCGGTCGATGCCGATACCCATTCCGCCCGCCGGCGGCATCCCGATTTCCAACGCCGACACGTAGTCGGTGTCAATCGCGTTGCAATACGCCTCGTCTTCTTTTCGCGCCGCGTGTTCGGCGAACCGCGCCGCCTGTTCCTGCGGGTCGTTCAATTCGGAAAAGGCGTTCGCCAATTCCATTCCCGCGACAATCACCTCAAAGCGGTCGGACAATTCGGGCTGCGCCGCGCTCCGCTTGCACAGCGGATTGAGCGACGCCGGATGATGCGTGATAAACGTCGGATTGACGAGCGTCGGCTCGACGAACTCGTCCATAATTTCCGCCAATAACCGGTCGCGGTCGAGCGCCGCCAATTTTTCCGGCTTAAAGCCGACGGTCGCGAGTTTGGCGCGCATACTTTCGACGTCGTTAATATCCACGCCGGTGGCGGCGACCAATTCGCTGATGGATTTCCGCGCCCACGGCGCGGCGAGTTCGATGGTCTTTTCGCCGTATTGAATTTTCGTCGCGCCGAGAATTTCGGTCGCGGCTTTCGCCACCAAATCCTCGACCAACGCCATCATCACTTCGTAGTCGGCATACGCCTGATACAACTCAATCATCGTAAATTCGGGATTGTGCGAGGTGTCGATGCCCTCGTTGCGGAAGTTGCGGTTGATTTCATAGACGCGGTCAAGTCCGCCGACGAGCAGGCGTTTCAAATACGTCTCCGGCGAAATGCGCAAAAATAAATCGAGGTCGAGCGCGTTGTGGTGCGTGGTGAACGGACGCGCCGCGCCGCCGCCGTAAATCGGTTGCAACATCGGCGTTTCGACTTCTAAAAATTGCCGCTCATCGAGGTAGCGCCGAATGAACGCGATGATTTTACTGCGCGTGATGAAGCGCTCGCGAACGTCGTCGTTCGCCGCGAGGTCGAGATAGCGGCGGCGATAGCGAATTTCGACGTCTTTCAGTCCCTTGAATTTCGCCGGCAGCGGCGCGATGCTTTTTCCGATGATGCGGAAGTAGGTGGCGAAAATCGTGATTTCGCCGGTGCGGGTTTTCATTAACTCGCCGCGGACTTCGAGAAAATCGCCGATGTCCAAAAGTTTGGCGGTCGCCCAATCGACGACGGCGCGTTTCGCGAGCAGGTTCACCTGAATTTTGCCGGAGCGGTCTTTGAGGTCGAGCCAGATGCTTTTGCCCATATCGCGGACGGCGACGGCGCGACCGGCGGCGATTACTTTGGGCGCGTTCTCGATTGCGATTTCGCCGGCGGGACAAAGCGCGCGAATGGCGGCGAGGGAGCCGGTAATATCGACGCGCGAGCCGTAAGGGTCGCCGTAGTCGCGGAGTTTGGCGAGTTTCTGCAAGCGTTCTTGCCGGAGGGATTCTTGGGACATAGTTTTTTTCCTTTTGTGAGTAAGCGAGAGTGAGCAGTGGTCAGTGGTCAGTGGGCAGTGAACAGTGAGGCGATATGCGGATTTTGAAAATAAAACCCCACAACTGTCCACTGCTCACTGACCACTGCTCACTCATTCTATCCGCCGCCCCCGCGCAACGAAATGCCGCGCGTCTATTTTCCCGTTGGCGTTTCCGGTTAATATCCGGCGTTTTCATATTGGGGCGCGCCGCGAATGAGACCGTTGTCGTTGACTAATTTCATTAAAGAATTTTCCGCCTTTGACGACCGCGAGGCGGCGAACTGGACTTACATCGTCGATGGCGACGCGCCCTATCCGGCGACGATTCACGTGTTGTCGGAAAAAACCGACAGCGTGCTGAACAAATTCGCCGCCCGCGTAACGCGGCTGATGGCGGGCGAAATGAGCATCGTCGCCGGCGCGGTGGACGCCATTTCCCTGCCGTCGATTGTGGCGCGGATTTTACTGCACAAAAGCATCGAGGGCGAAACCTTGTTGCAAGTCGCGGCGCAAATTCAGCGCGCGGAGCGCGTCGGGGCGCTCGGCAAAATCACCGCCAAAGTCAAATCGCTTTACCGGACGTTCCGCGCGGTGGACCGCATTTTCGCCGAGCAGGTGGCGGAACGCAATTCGACCGCGTGGAACCAATGGTGCGCCGAGTTTGACGAAGGCGTAACTTTGCGCGGACTGAACTGCCGCGGCGTGGATTTGTCGAATTTTGATTTGTGCGCCGCCAATTTAATCGACTGTAATCTGACCAACGCCAATCTTAGCAACGCCAATTTGTCGGGCGCGGATTTAAGCCGGTGCCGCCTCGACGGCGTAACGGTGGACGGCACGGATTTGTTCGGCGCGAAAATGCGCCGCCGCTACGAGCCGCTCATCGACGCCAGCGGCTTGCTCGAACGCGAAAGCGTCAGTTTGGTGTAGCGGAATTATTTAATCGACTTTTTTGATAATCTCCGCTAATCGCCCCATCGGGGCGACCTATCGGTAGCCCAGGGTAAGGCACACGCTCTACCGTGCCGCCACCCTGGGTTTAATCGGCGCGTTAGCGCCATCCGACAGCGGACGTTTCGCCGCGTTTTGGCGAAACGCATTTCGCCGCTTCGCGGCGATTGGCGCGGCGTAAATAGCAACGCCGCGTTACTGTCGGATTTATTTATCAATCAACCCCGCACCCAGGGTTGCGGCACGATAGAGCGTGTGCCTTACCCTGGGCTACCAACGGCTCGTCCCTACGGGACGACTGGCGGAGATAGATAAGGTCGTCATTGACGTTGGCAAGCGTGAAATTAAACTTCGATATATTATGGCTGAAGCCCCTCTCGAACTACTTACCGACGAACAATTGGCGGCGCAATGCCGCGACGGCATCGAACTTGCCGAGCGCGAATTGCTCGGTCGCTATATGCCGGCGATTTACTGGTTGCCGCACCGCGTCTTGGGCGTGCCGGAAGAAGAATTGTCCGGCTTTCTGCTGTTCGCCATCGAAAAAATCCGCGAGCGCGACACGCTCGGCAAATTCGAGCCGGCGCGCGGCGCCAAGTTCAGCACGTGGCTCAGTATGGTCATTCGCAATCTGTATATCGATTATTTGCGCGCCCGTCCCAACGAAATCATCGTGCAGGGCGTCGAGCCGCAGATGTTGGACGAGCGATTCGCCGCGCCGGAGCGTCGTCAGCGCCGCGCCGAATTATTGGAAAAAATGCAACTCAAATGCCGCGTAACGTTCAAACTTTTGCTCTGCGATTCGTTTCAACTTTCCGCCGAGGATTTGGCGTGGATTGCGCAAGAGAGCGGGCGGTCGCTCATCGACGCGGCGCGGGAAATCGCCCGCATGGAAGAGCGCTTGCAGGACGAGGAAAAACGCATCGCCGCGCGTTACGACCAACTGTCGCGCGCCTATTACCGCAAAAGTTTTTACGAGCGGCAAATCAAAGACCTCGAAAAACAAGCCGAGCGCCCGCACACCGACCATAACGCGAAATTGGAAAAATTGCACCGTCTGGCGGAAAAACGGCAGGCGGAATACGACGCGCTGTCGTTTGAGTTGTCCGGCATCGGCGGCATCGTTACCGCGCCGTATAAAGAATTGGCGACCTTGCTGAAAACGCCGGAAGGAACGCTGGCGAGCAACATCAGCCGCTGTCGCTCCGGCGCGGCGGACATTTTGCGCCGGATACGGAACAACTGAACAATTAAAAATTACAAATTAAAAATTTTGGAGTAATTATCAAAATTGCGCTTTGCGAATTTACCAATCAAACTCCATCATTTTTAATTTTTAATTTGTAATTTTTAATTCATATGAATGGTCGCCGTCGTTGACATCTATTTTATCGCGCAGGATGCGAATCCGATTATGCCGCTGGCTGTGTCTATCGAAGAATTGTCGCGTTACATCGACGGCGAGGTGTCGCCGGACGAGCAACTTGACCTTGAACGCCGGCTTCTCACCTGTCCGGCGGGCGGGCAGATTCTGGACCGTCTGCGCGACGCGATGCTGGAAATCGGTTTGGCGTTGTTGGAGCAACGGACGTTGCCGGAAAACGCGCCGACCGACCATTGTTTGACGGACGACCAGTTGGCGCGGCTGACGGACAACGCGCTGACGCCGGCGGAATTACCGACGGTCGAAACGCACGTCGCGGCGTGTCCGCATTGCACGCGGCGGGTGTTGGAAACGACGCGCGCGGCGGTGGCGGTTGATGCGGCGAATTGGCGCGAGTTGCCGAAAAATCTCCGCGAAGACCCGCGTTTGGCGCCGCTGAAAAACATCAAGCCCAAACCGCGCAAAATCGAATACGCCAACATCAAGAAAAAGAAATTCACCGGTAGTTTACGCGGCAAAGCGCAGGAAGAATTTTTCACCGCCAACGATTATTTGTTGAAATTGACCATTCGCCCGCAAATCGGCGATTTCGCCAATATCGAAGTGTTGGTGATGCACGGCGAAAAACCGCGCTCGCAGGAAGAGGTGCTGGTTACGTCGTCGGAACAAACCGCGCCGATTTTTCGCGGCTCCACCTCGCTCGACGGGCGCGTGTTGGTGCGCCGCCTGCGCGCCGGCGTCTATTTCATCTCGCTAGTGTCGGCGCGCATTGAAGCCGAAATCGCGATTAACCGGTAGAAAATAATTACGAATTAAAAATTACGAATTACGAATGGCGGAGAAAGAGTTGGTAGTCGGTAGTTTTTAGTTGGTAGTGGTGGATTTTTTGTTAGCAAATCCGCAAGCGCCCGCGAAGCGAATCTTTGACCGTCAAATTCCACAACTACCAACTATCAACTTTCTTCACAATTCGCAATTGAATAAGGCATTGCCGATGAAGCACACGATTTCCGTTTTAGTGAGCAACGAGCCGGGGGTGTTGGCGCGGGTGGCGGGGCTGTTTAGCGCCCGCGGCTTTAACATCGCGTCGCTCGCCGTCGGCGAAACGGAAAATCCGTCGCTCAGCCGGATGACTATCGTCGTTACCGGCGACGACGCGATATTAGAGCAAGTCCGCAAACAGTTGAGCAAACTCATCGACACGATAAAAGTGCAGGATTTGTCCGACGCCGCTATCACGGCGCGGGACGTGTTGCTCGTCAAGGTCAACGCGGCGCCGGAGAAACGCGCCGAAATCCTCGCGGTGGTGCAGGCGTTTGTCGCGAGAATTTTGCATCTCGCGGAAAAGCGGATGATTCTCGAACTCACCGGCGACGAAGACCAAATTGCGCGTTTCCTCACCGTCCTGCGCCCCTACGGCATCGTCGAGGTCTCCCGCGCCGGTCGCATCGCGATGGCGTTGGACTGAAATAACAATTACAAATTAAAAATTACGAAATGACGAATTAGATTCCTCTCTACGGAGAGGGGGCGATATTCTATCGCCACGCCTTTTAAGGTGTGGACGGTCGTGGCAACTGAATAGAGCCGCCGTATTTGGGCAACCAATCAAATCAAACCCCACAATTTCAATTTTTAATTGCGCGGCTACGCGCCGCCGCTCCCGTTAAAGTTTCCCCCGCCGGCGTGCCGATAAACCACCGTTTTCCAACTCTAACCGGACGGTGGCATTATGAATCTGCGTATTTGTGTGGCGATATTGGCGGTGCTAAGCGTGGTCGGTATTTCGGTGGGCGCGCGCGCGCGGGTCTGGGCGCAAACCGACGCCGTCAAGCCGCAATTTATCGACGTGAAACGGCTCGTCCGCGCGCCGCATCAATTCAACCGGCAAGCCGTCGTTTTCACCTGTCGCTTCGCCAAACGCGGCGAACTTTTCCGGCAGGACGCCGATTTGTTCACCCCGAAAGAATACGTGAATTTCGTCGTCTGGCCCGTCGAAGCCGAACTCTGGGACAAGACCGCGCGGCGCAATTTGCTGTCGTCGCTTTATGTCCGCAAAGACAATCACGAAGCCCTCGCCGCGCTCGAATCGCTATCCCGTTACGACACGGTGAAAATCGCCGGTTTTGTCGAAGAGGTCTATGCCAATTTACCGTGGATTGCCGTCGAAAAAATCGCGCCGATTACCGGCGAGGCGATTGACGACGAAATGCTGAAACAAATCGCGACCGGCGACCGGTTGTTGGAGCAGGGCAAAGTCGCCGAGGCGAAAGAGACCTTCGCGCAAGCGGTGTCGCAAGGCGCGCCGGCGTTTGTCCGTCAGCACATTGAAACCGTAACCGCCAACTACGAAGCGCCGCGCGCGATTACGCAACGTCCGCTCGAAAATTATATGCCGCTCGTCGAAGCGGCGCGAAAAGCGGCGCGCGCCAGCGATTTCACCGACGCCGAAAGTTACTATCTCGAAGCCCGCCGCAAAGCCGCCAATCACGCTTGGCTCTACAAAGAAATCGGCTTGTTCTACGAATATCGGCACACGCTCAATCCGGCGGCGGGGCAGTTGGAAAAAGCGCTCGGCGCGTATCGCCAAGCCGAAACGCTGAACGGCGCGCCGGACGCGGATTTGCAATTTCTGAAAGCGCGCGTCGCGTTCGCGCTAGGCAAAGACCGGCATCAATTCGGCGAAGCCGCCGCCTATTTGGCGAACTGTTTGCAAATCGCGCCGGAGCATCCGCTCGCGCGGCAGTTGGACGCGGAACTGACTTCGGCGAAATTGGCGATGACGCGCGACATTGAGGCGATGGCGTCGGCGCGCGACGCCGAACCGCATCGCGATAACGCGGGCGTTATCGCCAACGCGCCGGCGGCGACGCCGTCGCAAGCGCCGCAATTGGCGCGGGCGGAAAAAAATCCGTTTATCGACCGGAGCGATTTGCCGACGGCGGACGAGTTTGACGATTTAATCATAACGGAAGACCTCGCGCCGGTAGCCAGAACGGAGGAATTGTGGCAGATGGACGCGCAAGTCGCCGCCATCAAAAAAGAAATGACGCCGATTAACGCCGACGTGCTGACGGTGGCGTCCGCGCCGATTACTTTCGCGGACGACCTGCGAGCGGCGGCGGGCGCGATGACTTTGCCGGCGGAAAATAAAATCGCCGCCGCCGTCAATTCCGTTAATGCCGTTGGCGCCGCCAATCACGACCGAACGGCGCCCGAATTTAAGGCGGAAAATAACGTTTCGCTTAGCGAGGTCTTGGACGAAATACCGGCGTTGTTGCCGCCGCAAAAGTCAACGCGCCAGCCGTTCGCGCCGCTCTCCGCCGAGGATTTTTTGCCGGACGACATTCCCGACTGGGCGCTGTAAGGAAGAGCAATTAAAAATTAAGAATTAAAAATTAAAAACGGTGGAGTTTGATTTTCAAATTCGCTTCGCGCAATTTTGATAATTATTCCATTATTTTTAATTTTTAATTTGTAATTTTTAATTTGCAGTTCGGATTGCGTCAACACCGCCGCCGTTGCCACCGGCGGTGTTTTTTGTATAGAGGCGATTTTCGCCGCCGGCGCGGCAATACTTTTGCGGAGGTTTTTGAAACCGGTTTATGGAACTTCACACCGAGCGCCTGCTCCTGCGCCAATGGCAAGAAAACGATGCGGCGGCGCTGTTTCGCCACGCTTCCGACCCGTGCGTCGGCGCGGCGGCGGGGTGGGAAACGCACCGGAACGCGGAATACAGTCGCGCCGCGATACGGCGTTTTTTGGCGGAGGGCGAGATTTACGCCATCGTGCCGCAAGGCGAAAGCGAACCCGTCGGTAGTATCGGGCTGTGGTTGCAAGCCGACGCCGAATGTTGCGCGGAAATGCGACCGAACGACGGCGAACTCGGTTATTGGATTGCGAAGCCGTATTGGGGGCGCGGGCTGATGCCGGAAGCGGTGCGCGAAGTGTTGCGGCACGGATTCGCGGACTTGGGGTTGGACGCGATTTGGTGCGGCTATTACGCCGGCAACGAGCAATCGCGGCGGGTGCAGGAAAAATGCGGCTTCCAATATCACCACACCGAAACGGACAAACCGACCCAAATCGCCGGCGACCGCCGCACCGAACACTTCTCCCGCCTCAAAAAAGAAGAATGGCGAGCAATTAAAAATTAACAATTAACAATTAACAATGGCGGAGTTTTAATTGTTAATTTTTAATTGTTAATTGTTAATTGTTAATTGCTCTTTTCGTTTGACTTTCAGAAGCGTCTTTTTACGATACGCGCCCGTGGGACAGGCAGGTGTTTTTTTGACGACGGACGCGGGCGACCGCGACCGTTTTTTCTTTTTTGGCGATTTCTTACTTTTAGCGAGAGGTAAAATTATGCCCGGCAATGAAGAATTTCTGCGACTGCTCAGCAGTTTGCAAATGGAAAAAGGCGTTGACCGCGAACTGTTGCTCGACGGCGTCGAAACGGCGCTCGTCGCCGCCGCCCGCAAAAAATTCCCCGACATCGAGGAACTCCGCATCCGCATCAGCCGCGACACCGGCGACATCGTGTTGCTTGACGGCGACCGTCCGCTGAAAATTTTAGACCCCGCCATCTTCGGGCGCATTGCCGCGCAAACGGCGAAGCAAATCATCATCCAGCGGATTCGCGAAGCCGAAAGCGATGTCGTGTTTGGCAACTATCGCGAGAAAGAAGGCACGGTCGTCGTCGGTAGCGTTCAGCGCGTCGAGCGCGGCGCCGTGGTCGTCAACATCGGCAACATCGAAGCCCTCGTCCCGCGCAACGAACAGGTGCCGGCGGAAAATTACAAACCCGGCGAGCGTCTGCGCTGTTACGTAACCAGCGTCCGCAAACGCGGCAATCGCGTGCAAATCACGCTCTCGCGCACCCATCCGAACCTCGTGCGCGAAATGTTTGAAATGGAAGTGCCGGAAATTTTTGACCACGTCGTCGAAATCAAAGGCATCGTCCGCGAGCCGGGTTACCGGACGAAACTCGCGGTAACGTGTCCCGACAGCCGCGTGGACCCGGTCGGCGCCTGCGTCGGCGTGAAGGGCAGTCGCATCCGCAATATCGTCGATGAACTCGGCGGCGAAAAAATCGACATCGTGCGCTGGAACGACAATATCGAAATGTTTATCCGCAACGCGCTGGCGCCCGCCGAAATTCAAGCCATCGAATTTGACGCGCGCCGCAATCGCGCCCGCGTCATCGTTGACGACGAACAACTCTCGCTTGCCATCGGGCGCAAAGGGCAAAACGTGCGGCTGTCGAGCAAACTCACCGGTTGGGATTTAAGCGTGATGACGGTGGACCAGCATAGCGAATGGCGGGCGCTCGGACGCGAAGAAATCGCGGCGTTACCGGAAATCAACGACGAAATCGCCAATAATTTGACGATGAACGGCTTCGAGTGCTTCCAAGACATCGTCGAATCCGGCACCGGCGAGTTGGCGAAAATCGCCGGCATTTCCGGCAAGGACGCGGATAAAATTTACAAGTTCGCGGTGGCGGGTTATCAGCAACGGCTCGTCGATGACCGGATGCGCAAAACCCACGCGGCGGAGAAAAAGAAAGAGGCGTTGGAAATGCAATCAATGGTGAACAACCTCGACCCGGAAATTATCGCGGAAGTTCAAGAGACGGCGGAGCCGGCGGCGGTCGAAGCGGAGACGGCGGCGGGAGAGGCGGCGGGGTAACAATTACAAATTAAAAATTACGAATTAAAAATTCAGGAGGCATTATCAAAATGGCGCGAAGCGAATTTGTGCATCAAACTCCGCCATTTTTAATTTTTAATTTGTAATTTTTCTTTCTTTGAGAAGGGAGAAAATAATGGAAGTTCCTTATCCGCAAATCGTGGCGTTGGAATGTAAGGCGTGCGGACGGTGCGCTTTGGCGTGTCCGAAAAAATTGTTGCGACCGAGCGGCAAACTCAACGACCGCGGCTACGAATATATCGAATACGCCGGCGCCGGTTGCGTCGGTTGTGGCAACTGTTATTACACCTGCCCCGAACCGAATTGTTTGTCGGTGATTAAAGAATAATGAAGTCCGTCGTGAGGAAATGATGATTGGGGTTACTGACGCCGAGTGGCAAGAAGCGTATCGGATTTGGTTGACGTTCAACGACGGCGCGTCCGGCGAGATTGATTTTTATGACAAATTGGTCGGCGACCGGCGCGCGGTCGTGCGCGAATTGCTTGATTTGGAAAAATTCGCCGCCGTTCAAGTGAATCGCGATACGTTATGTTGGGATAACGGCGTCGATTTCGCACCGGAGATGCTCTACGAAATGCTTCACCGGCAAAGCGCGAATTTTACCGCCGCGCCGCGGTTCGCTTTCGCGTAAAATTGGGAAAATCATAAAAAAGAAAGGGGCTGTTATGTTTGGTAAATGCAAAGAATACCGCTGTATGCAAGCGATTAAGAATCATCGCTACTGTGTTATTGTGGCTTTAGTTATTTTGCTGATTGCACTTTTATACTGGGGAAGCGCGAGTAAATTTTCGGATTTCATAATTCAACTTTTTATTGCTATTGGCACATGTGGCGCAGTCATTGCGGCTTTACGGGATAAACTATTTCCTGAAAATGAAATGCTCAAAGGAAAGTTCGACATAGAAGAATCTAAGAAAGAAATTGAATGTATATCGTATGATATGTTTGATGATATGCCTGATGAAACAGGAGATGACTCACGAGTAGAGAAAAGAAAAGGTACACTTCTTTCTCTTATGATTGAAAATTGTGGCAATGTCAATTCGTTTTGGCGCCAAGAATACGGCGTTGCTATAATCATAAATGGTAGATATTTCCCTGTCGAGATAGATGAGGCATTTGTATGTGATTTTCCAATACCGAGGAATAAAGAGGTCCTTTGTTGTGTTGAATTTAAAAGACCATTCGATGATATGAAGAAGCAGAAAGAAATTTATATCTACACGGCAAAAGGCAATCAATTTTGTCTGGGATTTGACGAGAGTGTCACTACTGAGTTTTTTGATATACAGGGTAAAATAAAGGAGAGTTAAGTTATGCCCACCAAACTTGCCAAAGGCAATTCCGCCGTGATTATCGGCGCGTTATACGCCGGTTGCGACGGTTATTTCGGTTATCCGATTACGCCCGCCAGCGAAATTTTGCACGATGCCGCCAAACTGTTTCCGCAGTGCGGGCGCAAATTTGTCCAAGCCGAATCCGAAGAAGCCGCCATCAATATGGTCTATGGCGCGGCGGCGACCGGTCGTCGCGTGATGACCGCGTCGTCCGGTCCGGGCATTTCGCTGAAACAGGAAGGCGTGTCCTATCTCGCCGGCGCGGAATTGCCGGCGGTGATTGTTGACGTGATGCGCGCCGGACCCGGTCTCGGCAACATCGGTCCCGAACAAGCCGACTACAACCAAGTGGTCAAAGGCGGCGGACACGGCAATTACAAATGCATCGTGCTCGCGCCCAATTCGGTGCAGGAAATGTGCGACCATACCCGCGCCGCGTTCGCGCTGGCGGACAAATACCGCTCGCCGGTGTATGTGCTTGCCGACGGCGTGTTGGGGCAAATGATTGAACCGCTGACGTATCCCGACGAAGCGCTCGCGCCGGCGCCCGACAAAGAGTGGAGCGTCGGCGGCGACGCGGCGACGATGAAAAATTTAGTCACCAGTATTTTTCTCGATTTCAACGCTTTGCAGGCGCACAACGAAAAACTGCAACGCAAATACGCGGACATCGCGGCGCGGGAAGCGAAATTTGAGAGTTATCAGACCGCCGACGCGGAAATTTTGCTGACGGCGTATGGCGCGTGCAGTCGCGTGGCGCGCACCGCCGTCGATAAAGCCCGCGCCGCCGGCAAAAAAGTCGGTTTGTTCCGCCCGCAGACGCTGTTCCCGTTGGCGCAGGACGAACTGCAAAAAATCGCGGCGCCGGTCAAAAAAATTATCGTCGTCGAAATGTCGAACGGGCAATTCCGCGACGAGGTGAAATTGGCGATTAACTGCGCCAAGCCGGTTGAATTGGTCAACCGCATGGGCGGCAATTTAGTCACGGCGGACGAAATTTTAGCGGCGATTTAACGCGGGCGGCGCAATTGCCAAACGCGGTGGTTCTAGTCAAACCTTCGCTCTGTGGATACGTTCTTTCTTTTGAGGACGAGACAATGTCCGTTCGTAGCATTCGTTTTGATTGGTTTGTCAAGAACCTGTGGCGGGACAAATCGAGTTTTGTCCGCGTCGAGGGATTTTTGTCGGAACTGCTGAAAGACGACATTAAAATCGTCGAAGTCCTCGAAAGCGAAGCCAATCGGGACGCGCCGGAGCGCAAGTTCAATCGCGTCGATATTGTGGTGAAAAACGACAAGGGCGAGATTTTTTTGATTGAATTGCAAAATAGCGACGAGCCGGATTATTTTTACCGGATGTTGTTCGGCGTGTCGAAAGCGATTAGCGAGCGGGTGAAAATCGGCGACCGCTACGGGACGTTGGCGAAAGTTTATTCGGTCAACATCGTGTATTTTGATTTGGGACACGGCAAGGACTACGTGTATCACGGCACGACGCAGTTTGCGGGGATTCACCGGCACGACATCTTGCAATTGACCGACAAACAGCGGGAATTTTTGGGCAAAGGGGCGGTGTCGGCGATTTTTCCCGAATACTATATTTTGAAAGTCAACCGTTTTGATTTGCAGACGCGGGACCCGCTCGACGAGTGGCTTTATTATTTGCAGACGGACGAGATTAAAGAGGAATTTCGGGCGAAGGGCTTGGTCGAGGCGCGGCAGAAATTGTTGGTGGACCGGATGCCGGCGGCGCAACGGCGGGCGTATGAGAAGTTTTTGGACAATCAGGCGTATGAGCGCAACTCGGTTGAATGGGCGGCGAAAAAGGGCTTTGCCAAAGGCGAAAAACAGGGGGTTAAGAAAGGACTCGAAAAAGGGCTTGCCCAAGGACGCGCGGAAGCCATTCGCGAAACGGCGCGTAATCTTAAAAAATTGGGGCTTCCGGCGGCGCAAATAATCGCGGCGACCGGATTGACCAAAGCGGAAATCGATAAAATTTAGCGCCAATAAAAAATGAAAAGAAGTTTCTAAAAGAAAAAACTTATCCACGAATTTTCGCTCGGTTTCGTGGACGCATCTCCGGCTCTTGAATTAACGCTCGTTTTCTCGGTTCAGCAAATTGGAGTTCGTAATGGCAAACCCAGACATCCGCGCCGACGGCGTCATCCGTATGTTGCCGGGCGAGCGGTTCACCCCATTCGCCTTGGCGCGCAAACTCGGCGCGCGGATTCTTTTCGAGTCCTCGTCTTTCGAGCGCGGGCGCTCCCGTTATTCGTTGCTGGTTTTGGACGAGGCGTTTCGCCTGATGCAACGCGGCGCGGACGTGCTGTTTCGTCCGGCGGGCGGGAGCGAGCGCCCGTTTGTTTCGACGCCCGTGCGCGATATTTTGGACGCCGCCGCGTGGTTCGCCAACCAACATCCGGCGCTCCATCAGGACTTTCCTTATCCGTGCGGCGGCTTCGGCTTCGTCGGTTACGAGTTCGCCGCCCGTTGCGACCAAATTCGCCTGACGCCGAAAACCGACGACATCGGCATCGACGACGCGGTGTTTCTCTTCGGACACGTTTATTTGATTTACGACCATCACGCCGACGTTATTTATTTGCACGGCGTCAATTATCACGAACACGAAACGGATTTGCCGACCGCGCTCGACGCGGTGGAGCGGCGGATTCGCGACTTCGATTTCAATTATCTGACCGAGCCGGAAATTCCGGCGAACGCCCGCCTTATCCCCGACGCGGCGGGCGACCGCGAATTTCTCGCCGGCGTGGAATCCATCAAGCGCGACATCGAAGCCGGCGGCTTTATCCAAGCCGTGTTGTCGCGGCGGGTCGAGGTCGAGACCGAGCGCCCGTCGTTCGAGAGTTACCGGCGTCTGCGCTCCATCAATCCCTCGCCCTATATGTTTCATATTGATTTCGGCGATTTCCAACTTTTCGGCGCGTCGCCGGAAATGCACGTCCGTTTGCAGGAAGGACGTCTGACGATTAAGCCGCTCGCCGGCACGCGCCCGCGCCGCGCCGACGCGGCGGCGAACGCGGAATTGGAGCGGGATTTATTGGCGGACGAAAAGGAACGCGCCGAACATATGATGTTGGTCGATTTAGCCCGCAACGACCTCGGTCGCGTCGCGAAAACCGGCACCGTCAAAGTCGCCGACCTGATGTCGGTGGAGCATTACTCGCACGTGATGCATCTCTCGTCGCGCGTCGAAGCGGAGTTGGACCCCGCCGCCGAAAAACTTGACGCCATCCGCCTGTCGTTTCCCGCCGGCACCATTTCCGGCGCGCCGAAAATTCGGGCGATGGAAACGTTGGATAAATTAGAGCGCCGCCCGCGGCGGTTTTATTCCGGCATCGTGGGCTACCTTGAACCGGACGGCGATTTCAACACCTGCATCGCCATTCGTTGCGTTTTGCAAAAGGGCAAAAAACTGTGGTTGCAAGCGGGCGCGGGTATTGTCCACGATTCCGTGCCGGAAAAAGAATTGGCGGAGACCAACCATAAACTTGGGGCGTTGCTTGCCGCCCTCGATTTGCCGGCGAAGGAGGCATAGGATGCGACTACTCATCGACCATTTTGACTCGTTCACGTTCAATCTCGCGCAGATGTTGGGCGAAATCGCCGGCGCGGTGCAAACCGCGCGTTACGGCTCGTTCCGTCCGGCGGACTTGGAAGGTCTGCCGCTCGACGGCATTATTTTATCCCCCGGACCCGGACGACCGGAAGAGTATCCCGACAGCGCCGAGGTCGTCCGGCGCTTTCTCGGTCGCGTCCCGATTTTCGGCGTCTGCCTGGGACACGAAATTTTGGCGGCGACGCTCGGCGGGCGCGTCCGGCGCGGACGGCGGATTATGCACGGCAAGAGCGACGAAATTCTGCACGACGGGCGCGGTGGTTTTCGCAATCTCCCCTCGCCCGCGTCGTTTATGCGCTATCACTCGCTCGTGGTCGAAGACCTGCCGGACTGTTTGGAAGCGTCGGCGTGGAGCCGGACGGACGGCGATATTATGGCGCTTCGCCATCGTGAATTTATCGCCGAGGGCGTGCAGTTTCACCCCGAATCGGTCGGCTCGGAATACGGGCGGCGGGTGCTGGAAAATTTCGTCAATTATCGCCGCGAGCCGTTTCCGGCGAAAAAAACGCTGATGGAGTTGCTCGCGGGAAAAAATTTGACGCAGGAAACCGCCCGCGCCTTTATGTTGGAAATGGCGGAGGGCAATTTAGGCGACGCGCAATTAGCCGGTTTTCTGTGCGCGATTGAAGCCAAAGGCGCGACGGCGGCGGAAATCGCCGGTTGCGCTTCGGTGATGGTCGATAAGTGCGCCCCGTTCACCGCGCCGATGCCGGTGTTGGACATCGTCGGCATCGGCGGCGACAATAAAGGGTCGTTCAATCTTTCGTCGATGGCGGCAATCGCCGCCGCCGCGTGCGGGCAGGCGGTCGCCAAACACGGCAATCGGGCGGTCAGTTCTTTTTGCGGTTCCGCCGACTTTTTCGGCGAACTCGGTTACCCGCTCACTCTGCCGCCGCGCCAAGCCGAACGTCTGCTCGCCGACACCGGCTTTGTCTTTTTGTTCGCGCCGCTCTATCACAGCGCGATGAAACACGCCGTCAAAGCCCGCCGAGAACTCTCGGTGCGGACGCTGATGAATATGCTCGGACCGTTGTCCAATCCGGCAAAAGCGCAATATCAAGTGTTGGGCGCGCCGGAGGATTTTATGTTGCGCCCGTTGGCGGAAGCGTCGTTGTTGCTCGGCGCGAAACGGGTGTTGACCGTCCGTAGCGCCGACGGTTTGGACGAATTTTCCTGCGCCGCGCCGACCCGTTGCGTGTTGGGCGAAGCGGGCGGGACAGTGCGCGAATTTGTTTTTGACCCCGCCGAGGCGGGTATTCGCGGGCGCGACTCCGCGTCGCTCAAAGGCGGCACCGCCAAAGACAACGTCGCCATCGCGCGGCGTTTGCTCGCGGGCGAAACCGGCGGGACGTTGGACGCGGTCTGCCTCAACGCCGGCGCCGGACTGTTCGTAACCGGCGCGTCCGGCAGTATCGTCGAAGGCGCGGCGTTAGTCCGCGACGCCTTCGCCGCCGGACGGGTCGCGGCAAAATTAGACGAAATCATCCGCCGCGCCGGTCAGTTGGCGGGGTAACGTAATTGCTGAAAATCAGTTAATAAATTAACCAGAATGTGCGTTCTATAATTACACCATATATTGGAGTAGGCAACATGAGTTATTTTCTATTTGTTGATGAAAGTGGACATGACGGATCGCCTCCTTATGAGGTTCTTGCCGGAGTAGCGATAGAAGATCGTGATTTGTGGAATTGTATTCTTGCTGTCCATGCACTGGAAGAACAAACTTTCGGGCGAAGAATCAGTCAGGGTGGGTTAGAATTGAAAGGGAAAAAACTCCTAAAAAATAAAACATTTAAACATGCCAAGCAGATGGAGGTAATGATGCCTGAAGAAATGCGGCAGTTAGCACTTGCTTGTCTCAAAAAAGGGGATGCAAAAGAGAGTATTACGCGACGAGAATTGACCGCTCTTGCCCAAGCGAAAATCGCTTTTGTTCGAGGATTAATTGATATTTGCGCGAATTTTCGGGTGAAAGCGTTTGCCAGTATTGTGGATAAGGATGCTCCACGTGCTCAGCCCGGAAAGTATTTGAGAAAAGATTATGCTTTTCTCTTTGAACGTTATTTTTATTTTCTGGAAGATAAAAAGGCGATGGGGACAATTGTCTTTGATGAGTTAGAAAAATCACGATGTCATATTTTAATTGGAGAAATGGAATGCTATTTTTTGAAAACAACCAAGGGACGGGCGCGTTCTTCTAGCATCATCCCTGAGCCGATGTTTGTTCATAGCGATCTCACTACCGCTATCCAACTGGCTGATATTGTTGCTTACATTATTTCATGGGGTGTCAGAATACCGGGAAAAATGACGAGACCTGCCCGTGAAGAGTTAAAGCAATTGGCTGAGCAGATACTTTGCCTCCGCTACTCCACAAATCGCGAAGGATATACGACGTGGAGTTTCGTGCCAATCAACGATTTACGTCCGAGTGATTGCGACAAGGATGTGTAGTTATAGCCCCTCCCCAAAAAAAAGGCAATGTCAGCGCCAATACCAACACGCCAACAAAGCCTCCGAGTGGGAACATAAGTATTGCCGACTAATAGTCAAGCATATTCTGTGTGATTATTTTTTTTGTAATTTTTTAATTTTACCAAGTGCCTTAAAAGCAGTGACGGAAATGCCCCGCAACATCCGCGACGAGATTGTGGAAAAACGCCGCGCCCGCGTCGCCCGTTTAGGGCATACGGAGGGCGCCGGTATGCCCGCGGCGCGGGACGTGCCGCTCGTTCCTTTTCTCGGCGCCGACGGACTGATTTGCGAAATCAAACGCCGCTCGCCGTCCAAAGGCGACATCGCCGCCGGTTTGGACGCGGTGGCGCAAGCCGGACGTTACGCGCAAGCCGGCGCGACCAATTTGTCGGTTCTCACCGAACCGGAGGGTTTCGGCGGCGCGTTGGCGGATTTAATTCAGGTCAAGCGGGCGTTTCCGCGCGTCGCCGTTCTCAGGAAGGATTTTCTTTTCGACTTGGAAGATATTGACGTTTCATTCCGCGCCGGCGCCGACGCGGTGTTGTTGATTGCCGGAATGTTGTCCGGCGAGCGTTTGGCGGCGATGCACGCCCGCGCCCGCGCGCTCGGTTTGCGGGCGCTCGTCGAATTGCACGACCGCGACGACCTCGCCAAAGCGGCGGCGTTCGCGCCGGACTTGGTCGGAATGAACAGCCGCGATTTGACCACTTTTCAGATTGACCCGTTGTTGCCGCTCGTCGTCGCCGCGGGCGTGAACTGGTCGGCGACGCGGGTTTATGAGTCCGGCGTAACGCACCCGGAACAAGCCGCGTTCGCCGCCGCCGCCGGTTTCGGCGGACTCTTGGTCGGCGAGGCGGTCGTGCGGAGTCCCGACTTAACGGCGCGGCTGAAAGCGGCGTTGCGAACCTCGCGCCGCGACCGTTTTTGGACGGCGGTGAGCCGCCGGCGGCTAAATTATCCCGACCGTCCGCTCGTGAAAATTTGCGGCTTGACGAACGAGCGCGACGCGCAACTCGCGGTCGAGAACGGCGCGGATATTTTGGGCTTCGTTTTCTGGCACGGCTCGTCCCGCCAAGCCGCGCCGGATTTACTGCGAAAAATCGGCAAAATCGCCATTCCCAAAGTCGGCGTGGCGGTGAGTGAGGCGGGCAGTCCGTTAGCGCCGGAAATTCGCGCGCTCCTTGCCGACGGCTATTTGGACGCGGTGCAATTGCACGGACAAGAAACGCCGGACGACGGCGCGGCGTTGGGGGAAAGTTACTATCGGGCGCTCCGCCCTGCATGCGCGACCGACCTCGCCGAGGCGGACGGTTTCCGTTGCCCGCGCTTGTTGCTCGACGCCGCCGCCGATTTGCCCGGCGGCACCGGCAAGCGCGTGAACGCCGCGATTTTAGCCGAATGGCGACGCCCGCTGTGGTTGGCGGGCGGCATCAATCCCGACAACGTGCGCGGTATTATCGAGCAATACCGTCCCGAACTTATCGACCTCGCGAGCGGCGTCGAAGCCGCGCCGGGGCGCAAAGACGCGGAAAAATTAAAGCGGCTGTTTAGGGAAGTTCAGAGTTGAGAGTTTAGAGTTCAGAGTTTAGAGAATGGAGTTTTATTTTTAAGACGCGCGAAGCGCAACCTTCGCTGAACTCTAAACTCTGAACTCTAAACTCTTTTTTCATAACGGGGAAAAACGATGTCAGAAGAAACCACCACGGCGGATTATTTCGGCGCTTACGGCGGGCGGTATGTGGGCGAGACCCTGCGTCCGGCGCTTGACCAATTGGCGGCGGAGTTTCCCCGCGCCTGGCGCGACCCGGATTTTCAGCGCGAATTGCAAGGCGCGCAAAAAAATTTCATCGGTCGTCCCACGCCGTTTCTCTATGCCGAGAACGTCAGCCGCGCGCTCGGCGGCGCCGATATTTATATCAAGATGGAAGGATTGGCGCACACCGGCGCGCACAAAATCAACAACGCCGTCGGGCAGGCGTTGCTCGCGCGGCGGCTCGGCAAAAAGCGGGTGATTGCCGAAACCGGCGCCGGTCAGCACGGTTTGGCGACGGCGGCGGCTTGCGCCCGCTTGGGGCTATCCTGCCGCGTCTATATGGGCGCGGTTGACGTGGCGCGTCAGCGTCCCAACGTGTTCGCGATGGAAATGTTGGGGGCGGAAGTTATGCCGATTGACGCCGGCAGTCGCACGCTGAAAGACGCCATCAACGCCGCGTTGCGCGACTGGTCGGCGAGTTTTCCCGACACGCATTATCTCATCGGCTCGGCGCTCGGACCGTCGCCGTTTCCCGAAATGGTGCGGCGTTTGCAGGCGGTCGTCGGCGAGGAAACGCAAGCGCAAATGCGGGAAACGGGCGCCGACTTCGCGGCGCTCGTGGCTTGCGTCGGCGGCGGCTCCAACGCCATCGGTTTTTTCTCGCCGTTTATCGACGCCCCCGCGCCGCGGCTGATTGGCGTGGAAGCCGGCGGGCGCGGCGCGGGCGCGGGCGACAACGCGGCGCGAATGACCGGCGGCGTCGCCCGCGTCGGCGTGGCGCACGGCTACAAAAGCCGATTCTTAATGGACGACGACGGACAATTATTGCCGACCCATTCCATTTCCGCCGGTTTGGATTACCCCGGCATCGGTCCGCAACTCGCCTGTTTGGGCGATAGCGGCAGGGTCGAATTTACCGCCGCCACCGACGCCGAGGCGTTGGACGCGCTCCGGTTTTTCGCGCGGCGCGAGGGCGTGCTTTTCGCGTTGGAGTCGGCGCACGCCGCCGCCGCCGCGATGCGTTTGGCGCCGGCAATCGGGCGGGGGCGGGCTCTTGCCGTCAATATGTCCGGGCGCGGCGACAAGGATTTATTCATCACGGCGAAAGCGCTTGACCGCGAGAATTGGCTCGCCTTTTTGCAAAGCGAGATTGACCATGCCTAAACTATTGGCGCATTTTGTCGCCGGTTATCCGAATCTCGAACAGTCCCGTCGCGTCGCGCTGGCGCTGGCGGCGGGCGGCGCCGACGGCTTGGAAATTCAGTTTCCGTTCAGCGACCCGTCGGCGGACGGACCGCTGATTGAGCGGGCTTGCCACGCCGCGCTCCACGCCGGTTTCAAAATCGAAGACGGTTTTCGCTTGGCGGAAGAGTTGGTTAAAGCCACGGCGCTCCCGCTGTTTATTATGACTTACGCCAGTTTGGTCGTCGCCAAGGGAAGCGCGAATTTCACGGCGCGGGCGGCGGCGGCGGGCGCGCGCGGCTTGATTGTTCCCGACTTGCCGCCGGATTACGACGAAGGATTGTTCGCCGCCGGACCGGTCGCCGGCGTGGCGGTCGTTCCGGTGGTCGCGCCCGGCATCACCGACGCGCGAATGGAATTATTGCGCCGCCTGCGACCGGAATATGTCTATACCGCGATGCGCCTCGGCATCACCGGCGGACAGACGGTTCTCGACGCCGCGAGCATCCGCCACCTTGACCGCGTGGCGAAATTGGGCGCGAAAAATATCGCCGGTTTCGGCGTGCGCACGCGCGAGCAATTCCTCGCCCTGACGGGACACGCCGACGCGGTGGCGGTCGGGTCGCATTTTCTCGCCTGCTTGGAACAGTCCGGCAACAACCCCGACGCTTTGCGAGGCGCGGCGGCGGAGTTGAAAGGCAATTAAAAATTACGAATTACGAATTACGAATGGCGGGGTTTGATTTTCAGATTCGCTTCGCGCAATTTTGATAATTTTTCCGTCAGGTCGCCCCGGCAGGGGCGGCGCATAACAGCCCAGCGCAACGCGCTGGGTAAAAAATCGCCTCTAAAATTACGCGCCCTGCAAGGGCAATGTAAAAGATTTCCACTGCCCTTACAGGGCGCATTTTCTGGCAACGCTAACCCAGCCCGCCGGAAAATCGATAGAGCCGATTTTCCTTTGGGCTGGGCTGTTACGCTCTGCCGCTTCGCGGCGAATTTGCTAATCAAACTCCACTATTCGTAATTCGTAATTGTTTCAAGGAGGAAAGCGCGATGACCGGTTACAATCAAAACACTTATAGCGCGTGGGGCGGCGTCAAAACGGCGGCGAGCCGCGCGGCGTTGCAAGTTCGCCAAAAAATGTTTGCGGCGCTGTCCGCGAAGGTTGATTTGGCGGGTTTGTCGTCGGTGTTGGATGTCGGCGCGACGGCGGACCAAACGCAAATGGAATCGAATTTTTTTGAGCAAATGTTTCCCGACAAACGCAAAATCACCGCGCTGTCCGACCAAAACGCCGGTTATTTGGCGGCGGCGTATCCGGGTTTGACTTTCGCGCAAGGCGACGCGCTGGCGATGCCGTTCGCCGACGGAACATTCGATTTGGTTTTCTCCAACGCGGTCATCGAACACGTCGGCAACGCCGAAAATCAGGCGAAATTTATCGGCGAATGTTGCCGCGTCGCCAGAAAATTTGTGTTCATCACCACGCCCAACCGTTGGCATCCGCTCGAATTTCATACGGCGCTCCCGTTCCTGCATTGGTTGCCGAAAAAAATTCACCGGAAAGTTTTAACGGCGCTGAAAAAGGACGATTTGGCGCGGGAAGAAAATTTGAATTTATTGAGCAACCGCGAACTCGCGGCGTTGTGCGAGCGCGTAACGAACGAACGAACGAACAGGTCTCTTATTCTATTGATAGCGTTAATTTTTTAGGGTTGCCGTCGAATTTGTTGTTGTTCATTAGGGTTGAATAATACCGCCGCAAAAAACAGGTCGAAAGTTTTTCGTTGACGGTTGGTAGTGAAGACCTTCCCCTCTACGGAGGGGTGGCAGTCCGGCGCGGTTTGCCGGACTGACGGGGTGGTTGCTCGCGTTGTCCCGAATTTCGATGGCGCGATTGATATAACACCACCCCGTCAATCGGCGATAGAACCGCCGATTGCCACCCCTCCATAGAGGGGAATTAAGCGGTGGTTGCTTAAAAATCCGACGCGGGGCAGAAGCCAATGGCGACGAAAATAATGACGGCGTTTTTTGACGCGCCGGAACAAACGGCAATCGCGGCGGCGCTGACGCAATGGCAAATGGCGGTGTTGCCCGTCGCCGCGATTTCCCAATTAATCGTGCAACTCTGGGCGCAACCGGCGGCGCTGATTTTCAAACACGTCAAGCCGGAATTTCCGTCGCATCTCGCCGGACTGAAAAAAGTCGCGCCGCAATTGAAAATCATCGCCGTTCTGCCGCCCGACGCGCCGCCCGACGTGGCGGCAATGCTGAAAAAAAACGGCGTGTTTCCCCTGACCGCGCCGCTCCGGATTCCCGATTTGCTGACCGCGTTGGCGCAACTTTTACCGGCGGAAGACCTGCCGCCGGCGTTGCGCGAAAAAGCGGCGCATTGGCAAAATGCGCAAAACGCCGCCGCGACCGCCGCGACCGACAAGGCGGAAAAAAATAAACCGCAATTCGCCGCGCCGGAAATTTTGCAAAAACGGTTGGCGGCAATCGCCGCGGACGGGCGGTTGTTGGGCGACGTGGCGGAGGTTTTTACCGGCATTATGCCGCGGGAAAATTTCCGGCGCTTCGCGGCGCCGACGCCGGATTGGCGGGCGGTGCTGACGGCGGGCGCGGTGGAAAATTTTTACGTTACGGCGGAGCGCGAGTATTATCTGTTGCGGCGCGACGCGGTCAGCCGCGTGCCGAATCCCGACGAATACGCCGTGCCGGAAAAGGTCTTGGTGCGGCGGGCGGCGAATCCGCTGACGGCGGCGCTCGACGCCACGCAATTGCCCTATAACGGCGAATTATACGGCATTATCACGGTTACGGGTTTGGCGCCGGGTTATTTGGCGTGCGTGTTAAATTCGCGCTACGCGAAATTTTTCTTCGCGTATCAGCGTCCGGCGGGCGCGGGTTTGCGCGGCGTGTATTTGACCAAATACGATTTGGAAGCGTTGCCGCTGGTGATTGCCGCGCCGAAAGAGCAAAAATATCTCGGCGACCTCGCGCGGCAAATTTCCGCCATCCCGCCCGACGAAACGCAACTGCTCTCCCGCGCCAAATTGCTCAACGAAATCAACAAACAAATTTTCCACCTCTACGGCTTCGGCAACAAAGAAATCAGCCAATTGGCGGAGTTGCGGTATTGACGAAACTATTTTACGGTTTGGGTTATTGTCGCGGACGATGGGACGCATATTATTGGTTAGACACTAAATTTGAGTGAAAGGCGATATTATGTTGCTTGCTAAAGCCAAAAAAGCATTACGAATGCTGTTGCCGCCAATCGGCAACGAGCCGACCTCAACGGAATTGCGCGCCAGAGACGAACGGTCGGCGCGGTCGATTTGCGCTCGCGTGGCGCGAGGCAACGTGTCTCTGCAACAAGGCAAATATATCACCGTATCCCAACTGGCGATGCGGCGGGAAGAATGTCTGCGGTTTCATTTTCCCACCCACGAGTAGTATATGCCCTATTCATCTCTCGCTTCGCCGTTGCGCGAAAAAATCATTGCCTACGGGCAGGAATACGCCATTGCCGAAGCCGCGTTGAAAACCTGCGAAGTTGAATCGCCGCAGGACGGTTTGGCGGTGCCGGTGTTGAACGAGTTACGTTGCGCCGGCAGTCATCTCGCGCGTTCGTTCGCCGCCGCCGACCGACCAATCGCTGAAAAAGCCGTTGACGACGCCATTAAGCATTTACGGCGGGCTACTTACGATGCTTATGACGCCGCCATTTCTTTTTTACAGGAAAAGTGTCAGGAATTCATCACCGACTACCAAGATATTGCCATACAGCCGGTGCTTCCGTCGTTCATTGACGATTGCCGTCAATTAGAGGCGGTTAAAGCGGAAATTGAAGCGGAAACTCGCGACGGTAACCGCGAGTCATACGCCGCGCGGAAAAAGGCGCAGTTGGATAAACTAAAAGCAATTTCGCTAAATTGGCGGTGTGCGCGGAGCGAACTCAACAAGATAATGTGCGACGAGCGCAAGCATTACCGGCGGTGGTTTATGGGAATCGTCATTAGCGTGGCGGTGTCGGTGATTTTAACCGTTTTAACCATAATCTTTCGCTAAAATTGCCGATAGATGGGTTTGACGATGGGGCGCGGGCGTAATGCTTGCGCCCAATTTTTATTGGCGCGAATGGTGTTTTTTTTACGCACGCCGGTTGCGGTCGTTACGTTTTTTCCTCCGGCAACGCCGCCTCTGCCTTGGCGGCGTTTTTTTCGGCGCGGGCGGCGCGGGAACGGCGATATAACAGGACGGCGACGGCAATGACCACCACGCCGATAAGGGCGTAAAAGATGCCGTGTTTCACCTTATCCATCAGAAATATGAATGCCTTGCCGGAGTAATAGCCGCCGAAAGAAAAAGTCAGCGCCCAGACCGCGCCGCCGACGAAGTTGAGACCGAAGAATTTTTTATGGCTGACGCCGCTTAAACCGAGCAGGACGGGCGTAACGTTGCGGATGCCATACACGAAGCGGAAGCCGAGAATCAAAATGTTGTCGTAGCGTTTGAACAAGGCGGCGGCTTTGTCGAGATTTTTCTCGATGCGCGGGAAAACCCGAAGCAGGTCGTGCCCCTTATATTTGCCGAGCGAAAACATTAGTTGGTCGCTGAGAAAACTGCCGCAAAACGCGGCGAGCGCGATGAGCCACGGGGTGAAGCCCAACTTGTTGGCGAGAGCGCTGGCGATAATGACAATCGTTTCGCCCTCGAAAAAAGTCCAGATGAGAATGACGAAATAGCCGTAACGCCGAAGCAGTTTTGTGGGGCTAAAACCGTCGGAGGCGGCTTTTTCGCCGACCGCGCCGCCCGTTTCGTCAAAGTCGCCGATTTCGTCAAAATCAAAATCGTCGAGAGCGCCGGTCGCCGCGCCCATGTCGAAGTCGCCGGTCGCCGCAAGCGCGTCCGGCGGCGCGTCGGCGGCAAAGGCGCCCGCGGCAAAAAACAGGACGAGCGGCAACCAGTATTTTCGCCAACGGGTAAAGGGGGAAGCGAACATTGGTAATGCTTTCGTGATTGACCTGTTTAACAAACTCCGCGCTTTCAACGCGGACCGGCGGAATAGATTAGCAAAACACAACCATTAATTCCAATTCACCGTTCGTCATTCGTCATTTTCGCCTTTTTGCTCTTCGCCCGCTGGCGGAGTATTTCGACGATGCCGGGCAAAAACGACACGAAAATAATGCCGATGATTAAGGCGCTGAGATGGCGTTTGACGAATTCCAATTCGCCGAAAAAGTAGCCGGCATAGACAATCGACGACACCCACGCCACGCCGCCGATGATATTGTAACTGAAAAAATGGACGTAGGACATCTTGCCCATACCGGCGACGAACGGGGCGAAAGTGCGCACGATAGGCACGAAACGGGCTAAAATAATCGTGGCTTTGCCGTGTTTTTCGTAAAACTCGTGCGTGGCGCGGAGATAACTTTGCTTGAAAATTTTGGAGTCGGGATTGCGAAACATTCTCTCGCCGAAAAATTTCCCGATGAAATAATTGCAGGCATCGCCCAAAAACGCCGCGATTATCAGTATCAACACCAATAGATGCACGTTGACGTGATTACTGCCGATGGCGGCGATGGTTCCCGCCACGAAGAGCAACGAATCGCCCGGCAGAAACGGGGCAACCACCAAACCGGTCTCGCAGAAAATAATCAGAAAAAGAATCGCGTATATCCACGTGCCGTAATCCCGCACCAAGTCGGCAAGATGCGCGTCGATGTGGAGAATGAAGTCGATGAGAAAGTTGATTAGGTCCATGTTGTGTTTTGACGGAAGGGCGGGGCGGTTTCTCAATTAAAAATGGCGTTGTTGCAACGGCGCGTAAAAAAGACTTGCAATCGTCGGTTAAAAAGGCAAAAAGTCCTGTCGTCAACGGAGGATAACGATGAGCGCCAAGAAAAAGTCGGTGCCGGTCAAGCGCGATTGGCGCCAAGAGAACGCCAAATTGGTCAATCGCGGTAATTTGCGCCTGATCATTGATGAAGAAATTTACACCCAATGGCAAACCTTAGCCGCAAAAAAAAAGTTGTCGGCGAAAAATTTTATCCCGACGATTTGATTAAATGTTGCCTCTGCCTGCGCGCCCAGTTCCATTTGCCCTTGCGACAAGCCGACGGTTTCGTGCGGTCGTTGATGCGTTTGTGGGCGTTGACGGACGTGCCGACGCCGGATTACACCACGCTGTCCCGCCGCGCCGTCGATTTACCGGTGGAAATTCGCCGGCGTTTAGCGGCAACGAAGGAAAACGAAAAACTTTATCTGGTCATCGACTCGACCGGACTAAAAGTGTTCGGCGAAGGCGAGTGGAAAGTGCGCCAACACGGGTGGTCGAAACATCGCCGCTGGCGCAAGTTGCATTTGGCGCTCAACCCGGCAACGCAAGAAATCGTCGCAATGGAACTCACCGGCAACGACGAAGACGACGCGACCGTCGGCGCGCGAATGTTGCGCGGCAAACTCGATAACGTGCGCGCGTGTGCCGGCGACGGCGCTTATGACCACTATAAATTCCGTGCGGTTTTAGGCGCGGAGGTTCAGCAACGAATTCCGCCGCCCCGCAATGCCGTGGCGCCTCCCGCCGCGCCGCCATGTTTGCGACCGCGTAACGAGGCGGTCAAATTTATCTAGCGTTTCGGACGGCGCACTTGGAAACGAGCGTTTGATTATCATCGCCGAAGTTTAGCGGAAACGGCGATGTATCGGTATAAGGCGAACTTTGGCGAGCGGATGCGCTCCCGCGATTTCGCGCGGCAACAAACGGAGGCGAAAATCAATTGCCACCTCTTAAATCGCTATCAAGAACTATGACCCCAACCACGGGGCGGGGCTAACTACCGCCATTTATAACCACGTTGCAACAACGCCATTAAAAATTAAAAATTACAAATTAAAAATGATGGAGTTTGATTTTCAGATTTGCGAAGCGAAAAAATATGGAGCGAAGCGACAGCCACAATTTTTAATTCTTAATTTTTAATTTTTAATTGTTCTTCCAACGCCGCCATTGCTTCCGCGAGCGTCATTCGCCCGTCGTAAAGCGCCTTGCCGGTGATGATACCGAAAAGCGGCAGGGGCGCGAGCGCGCGAATGTCCGCGGGCGCGGTTACGCCGCCGGACGCAATCAACGGAATCCGGCTGATGGACGCGGCGCGGCGCAACGCCTCGACGTTGACGCCTTGCAACGCGCCGTCGCGCGCGATGTCCGTGTAAATGATGTTGGCGAGGGGCAGGGCGGACAATTCGCGCAAAAAATCCTCGGCGTTTTTGTCGCCGGTTTCCGTCCAACCCTTGACCGCGACCTTGCCGTCTTTCGCGTCCACGCCGACGCTGACGCGCCGCGGCAGGGCGGCGACGATTTCTTCGAGTAGCGTCCGATTTTGCAACGCGGTCGTGCCGAGAATTACTTGCGCCGCGCCGAGGTCGCACAATTGCCGCGCTTTGGCGAGCGAGCGGATGCCGCCGCCGATTTCCACCGGTATTTTTACCTGCCGCAAAATTTGCTCGAGATGCGGCAGATTCTCGCTCTCGCCGTCAAACGCGCCGTCGAGGTCAACGACGTGCAAATAGGTCGCGCCGGCGTCTTGCCAGCGCAACGCCATTGCGAGCGGACTGTCGCCATACACCGTTTCGCGCTCGCGCCGTCCCTGCAACAGCCGCACCGCCTTGCCGTTCTTAATGTCCACCGCGGGAATGATGTGCATCGCCCCTCCTGCATAATTAAAAATTAGAAATTAAAAATTTTGGAGTTTTATTTTCAGATTCGCGAAGCGAAAAAATATGGAGCGAAGCGACAACCGCAATTTTTAATTTTTAATTTGTAATTTTTAATTCTTGATGGTCAGCCGCATCGCGCGTCCGCAATTTTTGCAAGTGATGATGTTCTTAATTTTATCCGCGTCTTGCACGCCGGGCGTTTGGCAACGCGGGCAAACGTAGCGAACCCGCATCGGCTTGTTTGCCGCCGGCGCGGACGGCGCGGCGGACACCGGCGCGGTGGACGTTGGCGAAATGGGCGCGAGCGACGAAACGGCGGGCGTTTCCGGCGGCGCGGAACGCGCAATGCCGTTCGGATGCAACACCGACGGCGGCGGCGTCAACGGTTGCGGTTCGTAATCCGCCGTTGACGGCGCCGCGGTTGTCAACGTGGGCGGCGCGGGCGGCGGCGCGGGTTCGTTAAGCGGCGGCGTCGATTCTTCGGGGCGTAAATCGTAAGAAAATTCTGACGACGGCGGCGCGATGGCGGGGCGGGGGGCAGACGCGCCGGCGGGCGTTTCCGGTGCGAGGGCTAATTCCGGTTTGCTGACGGGCGGAATTTCGGCGGCTAAATCATAAGAAAAAGCCGTTGTCGGCGCGGACGCCAACACGTCCAACGAAGAGTCGGCGATTGCCGGTTCCGGTTGCGCCGGTTCCGGTGGTTGAACGGCGGTTGCCGGCGGCGTTGCAATTTCATCGCGGCGCGGTGCCTCATCGTCGTCGGCAAGCGCCAATCGCGCGTCTTCGTCGGGCGCGACTTGGGGCGCGGCGTGCGCGTTGGTCAGCGCCAGCGCAAATTCGTCGTCGGCTTGCGGCTCGCCGTAACGCGAAACCGGCGCTTCCGGCGCGGCGACCGTTTCGCTAACCGGCGACGATTCCGCCGGTAACGGTTCGTTGTCGTCGCTAATCAACGGCTCGTCGGCAATTGCGACTTCCGGCGCCGGCAAAGGCGATTCGTCCGGCTGATGCTCGGCGGCGGGAATTTCTTTTTCCACCGGCGACGTTTCTGCCGGTAACTGTTCGCTCGCGCCGTCGTCGCTAATCAACGGCTCGTCGGCAATTGCGATTTCCGGCGCCGGCAAAGGCGATTCGTCCGGTTGATGCTCGGCGGCAGGAATTTCTTTTTCCACCGGCGACGTTTCCGCCGGTAACGCTTCGCTCGCGTTATCGTCGCTAATTAACGGCTCGTCGATTGCCGCCGCTTCGCTGGCGACCGCCTCCGCGCCGTCGCCGATATTTTCATCAATAATTGCCGGTAGCGCCGCTTCCGGCGGTAGCGGAATTTCATCAACGATAGACGGCAATTTCGCGCCGGTCGGCGCGACGGAGGCGGGCGTTTCGACGCTCGCCGGCGCGACGGGTTCGCTGGGCGTCGGTTCATTTTCCGGTTGGGACGCGGCGGGCAACGCCGGCGCGACGGGCGCCGCGGTCGGCGTTGCGGGCGTTTCGGCGACGACGGGGAAATACGGTTTTCTTTGCCACTCGCGCGACGCCGACGGCGCGCCCTTAACCGCCGCCGCTTGACCGGCGGACGGCGGGGCGAAAGTGGCGACGATTTGCGCCGGCGTGAGGTCTGCCGTCAGCGTCAGATTTAATTTGCCATCGACGAGGCGTAAATCTTTGACCGCAAATTTCAGCGCGGATAATTCAAGGTTGCAAGTAATGCCCATTGGGTTCTCGCTTTCAGAAAGAGCAATTAACAATTCAAAATTAACAATTAACAATGGCGGAGTTTGACCGGCAAATATCGCTCCGCGAAATTTTGATAACCGTCGCCAAAATGGTTAATGGTGAATGATGAATGGTTAATTGGTTAAATGTTTTTGCCATTTTTCCGTCAATTGCCGGAGTTTGCCGCTCTCGGTAATCGCGCGGAAACCGGCGTCGAAATCGGCGATTAGTTTTTCGGCGTCGGGCGCGGTTTTATGCACGCAGAGATATTCCGCCGCCGTCGCCGATAATTTTTTCTTGACAAACAGCGCGGTCATCCGACCGGCGCGCAATTCGTAATCGAAAACCGGCTCGTAGCCGAACAGCGCGGTCAGGCGTCCGTTGCGGAGCAAGCGAAAACCCGCGCCGATGTCGTCGAGTTCGACGATATGCGCGGCGGCGTATTGTTGGCGCAAGCCGGCGTAATCGGCGCCTTTGACGAAACCGACGGTGTGTCGCGCCAACCCCGCGGGCGTGATGTCGGCGGGCGGATTTTTCGCCGACGCATAAACCACGAGCGGCGAAGTGAACAGCGGCTCGGCGGAATATAAAAAGTCGTCGCCGAAACCTTCTTTTTCCACCGGAAACGCGAGTTGCGCCAATTCGATGTTGCCGGAGTTGCCCAGCACGTTGGCGACCAGCAAATCCGAATCCGCGCCCCAGCGCAGATGAAAAATGTAGTCGCTCTGCTTGCGCGAGTCGTCGTAATTTTCCCGCGCCGCGCCGCTTTTCGAGAGGTGAATCAAAGCGTCCCAGCGCGCGACTTTCAGAATGATGGTGTAATCCCGCGCCCGCAACGCTTCGTTGACCACGTCCCAAGCGTAACCCTGCACGCGGGTCGAAGCGGCGCCGGCGACGAGCGTTTCCGGCACGATGGGCTTGTCCGGCGCGTTGAAATCGGTCGCGCCGGTCAACGCCGAGGCGCGGCGAAAAACGAACGGCGCGTAATTGTCAATCGTCAGCAACGCAATGAGTTTTTGATTCATCGGCGTCGGCGGCGGCGCGTCGGACAACGCCTCGCCGGCGCGGACGTTAATAAAAGCGACCGCGCCCACGGCGACCAATGCCGACACCGTCCGGCACATTCGGTAAAAGTATGATTTCATCGTTAAATATCCTTGATTGGCGTGATACTCTTTTTATCGGTCAAATGCCGGATAGACATGTAATTCGTAATTTTTAATTCGTAATCGCGTCAAGCGTCGTTCCAAACGCGCGGCAAGCCCGCGTATAACTCCGGGCGACGGTCGCGGAAAAAGGGCCAGATGCGCCGCGTGTCTTCGATGACGCGCGGTTGCATTTCGGCGTAAATAATCGCTTCGCCCGCGACCGGCGCGAGCGCCAGCAATTCGCCCATCGGGTCGGCGATAAAACTTTGTCCCCAAAATTCAATGCCGTCGCCGTCCGCCGTCCGCTCGAAACCGGCGCGATTGCAAGCGGCGTAATACACGCCGTTGGCGACGGCGTGCCCGCGTTGCGCCGTTTCCCACGCGGCGTGTTGCCGTTGCCCGATTTCCTTTTCCGCCGGCAACCAGCCGATTGCCGTCGGCGCGAAAATAATATCGGCGCCGGTCAGCGCCGTCAGCCGCGCGCTTTCGGGAAACCACTGGTCCCAGCAAATAATCACGCCGATTCTGCCGGCGCGGGTGGCGAAACTGCGAAAACCGGTGTCGCCCGGCGTGAAATAAAATTTTTCGTAAAAATTCGGGTCGTCGGGAATGTGCGATTTGCGATAAACGCCGCACAACGCGCCGTCGGCGTCGATGACGGCGGCGGTGTTGTGATAGACGCCGCGCGCGCGGCGCTCAAACAGCGAGGCGACGACGACTAAATTCAGCGACCGCGCGAGGCGGCATAATTCCTGCGTCGTCGCGCCCGGAATCGCCTCCGCCAAATCGAAATTGGCGGCGTCTTCGCGCTGGCAAAAATAAGGCGTCAAAAACAATTCCGGCAAACACGCGACGGTCGCGCCGTTTTTCGCGGCGGCGGTGAGCAGGCGCGTCGCCTGTCGCAAATTCTCCGTCGAATTGGCGCTCATCGTCATCTGAATAAGCGCGATTTTTTGCGGAATGGCGGGCATGGGGTTTCTCTTGAATTGGGGGGGAGGTTCGGAATTAACAAGTCAAATGAAAAATTAAAAATTGTGGAATTTGATTCGCAAATTCACTCCGCGCAATTTTAAGTTCAATCCGCCATTCGTAATTTTTAATTTTTAATTTTTAATTGCTCTTTCACGCCGCACTTAAATTTCAGTCCGCGCAAATTGACGGCGGGGAGTTCCTGCCGGAGGTTGGCGAGCAGGGGCTCGGCGAGGAACGACGCCAACTCGGTTTTCAGCGTCGGATTGGCGACGGTAATCGTCAAAAATCCGTTGCGATAAATAACTTTCACCGTCGCGTCGCGCACGGTCGCTTCGTTAATCCGCAACCACGCCGCCGTGTAAGCGTCAATTTCATCGACGCGGCATCGGCGGCGCTCCTGCCGCCACGCGGTCAGCGATTGTTTTAATAATGGCGACAACGGCGAACCGAGCGCCGTTATGTCGCGCCGCTTGGTCGCCAATAATTCGGCGCGCCGCCGCAACAACCGCTCGTTGGCTAATTGCAATTCGTCGGTTGCCACTTAAACCTCAATTAACAATTGACAATTAACAATTAACAATGGTGGAGTTTGATGATTAAAATCGCTTCGCGAACTTTTAACAATTAACGCCGAAATTGTGAATTGTTAATTCTTAATTGTTTCCCCGACGGGCAGGGTTTGGTTCGTGAGAAATTCGCCGAAAGCGCGGAATTTTTGGTAGCGCCGGTCGGCGAGTTGGTCGGGCGTGTAGCCGCGCAGTTCGTCCAAATGGCGGATGACGGCGGCGCGTAAATTCGCGGCGGCGACTTGCGGATTGCGGTGCGCGCCGCCCATCGGCTCGGCGACGATTTCGTCGATAAAACCGCGCTCGAACAAATCCTGACTGGTCAGTTTCAACGCGGCGGCGGCGTCTTGTTTGCGGTCGCCGTCGCGCCACAAAATCGCCGCGCAACCTTCGGGGCTAATCGTCGCGTAATAGGCGAACTGCATCATCACAATCCGGTTGCCGACCGCGATGGCGAGCGCCCCGCCGCTACCGCCTTCGCCGATAATGCCGACGACGACCGGCACGCGCAAGTTGCTCATATCGCGCAGGTTTTCCGCGAGCGCGATGCCTTGCCCGCGCTCTTCCGCGCCGACGCCGGGATACGCGCCTTTGGTGTCCACCAACGTTACGATGGGCAAGCCGAAGCGCTCCGCCATTTTCATTTTTTGCCACGCTTTGCGATACGCTTCGGGGTGCGGACAACCGGCGTGGCTCCGGTGCCGCTCTTCGACCGTGCGCCCGCGATGTTGTCCGACGACCAAGACGCGATGCTCGCCGATTTGCGCCAGCGCGGTAACAATCGCGAGGTCGTCGCCGAACGCGCGGTCGCCGTGCAGTTCTTCGACGTGGTCGAAGGCGAGTTCGAGATAGTCGCGGGTTTGCGGGCGTTGCGGATGGCGGGCTAATTGGACGATGTTCCACGGCGTTAAATTTTCATACAGCCG
Source organism: Planctomycetota bacterium (assembly GCA_031261425.1). Lineage (GTDB taxonomy): Bacteria > Planctomycetota > SZUA-567 > SZUA-567 > SZUA-567 > MS499-59. Next base: position 691 of record JAISJR010000051.1, on the reverse strand, counting down.
TTTTTCCATATCGTCGGCTTGCAGGCGCATCACGGCGATTTGTTGCGCGGTTTCCGGCGCGCCGCCTTTTTCCAAGTCGTCAATGCGCTGGCGGAGGGCGTGGATAGTTTGCTCAAACGGCAGGAGTTCAATTTCGCTCATCGTGGTCTCGTCGGGCAAGAGGAATTTCACGGCGCGGGATAATCGCGAAAAACGACGAGAGGTCAAAGGTCGGCGCGGCGCCGTTCGCCATTAAAAATTAACAATTGCGCCGCCGGCGCGAGGTTTGCTTTTTTGATTAGACCTGTGTCTCAACTCTTTTTTTGCTTCTCACGGAGGAGGGCGCTACCGACTGCGGATGCTCTATTCAATTGCCCCGCGCTTTAGCGCGGGGTTGGCGTTCTCTCTGAAATGGGCTTTAGCCCAAATAAAAATTCGGCTAAAGCCGATGAAATTAAACCACATTATTTTGGGCTAAAGCCCTTTCCTTTTTGACCGCCGACCACGCCTTAAAAGGCGTGGCAATTGAATAGCGCATTAAAAAAAAGACCACCCATTTCTGGGCGGTCTTTTTTTTATTAGGCGGGCGTTTCCCGCTCGTTTGGGATGAAAGTGGGCTTTCCTGATGGCAGGGGACCTGTTTCATTAACCAATAGAAGGAGGTTCGAGCGGGGACGCCCAGAAGTCAATTTACAATTAACAATTTACAATT
>JAISJR010000091.1 GCA_031261425.1 Planctomycetota bacterium | reverse complement strand
CGTCAGTTTTGTCCGTTTTGGACGGTTTCTTTCTGGCGTCTTTGTCAATGCACTGTTTGCAGGCGTTGAGACCTTGGGCGGTCGCTTCGGCGTAAGTCGTTGACGTAATGTCTTTGCCGATTTCTTTGCCGTCTTTTTTCGCGCGTTCGATAACGCCGCATTGTTCAAGATGAAAAGTTTTATTTTTACCGATGACAAAAACCGCCGCGTCCGGCGCCAATAATTCGGCGGTTGCCGCCGCCGGCGAAGCATTATCCGTCGTCTCCGCCGCAAAACTAATTCCCGTCAAACACCCCGCCAACAACACCAAAGCAAGTAACCTTTTCATAGCGTTTCTCCTTCCGCTAAATAACACAAAAAATGCCGCCCAATGCGGCAAACGTTCAATTGTATGCGACCTGCCGCCTTCACCAAGATTGTTGGAAAACCAAGAAGTAGCCGTTTAGATGATGTTTCAGACGGAAAATCCTAAACTGTTTTTCGTCGCCGCTCGCGGCAAAACGGCGCCGCGCTAATTTCTCGTCGTCCTCGTTATGCAACGGCACGATTAAGTTAAGCGTGTTGTCCGCAAGGGCGGGATATTGGCGGCTGTTCAAAATGTTTCCTTCGGCTTTGACTTCGGTCATTATCCGAAAACGCAACTTTACCGACGCTTTGTCAAGATTACGCCCTCGGCTAAAACTTTCTTGTTCCGAAAAAATATCGGATAATGCCGTTTGTAAATCATCGCCGATGGCTAAATTTTTCTCCGTCAACCGCTCTTGCAACACCTGCGCGAACGATTGCGCTATCAAATTCTCCGCTTTTACGGTCTCGAAAAAACTGCCGTGCGTCAAACATACTTTCGTGTTACCGCGATGTCGCCCGCGCACTAAATAAAAAACTTCGCGGATAGGTAAAGAATAGACGTGATTGCCCGCTTCTTCCATTTGCCTTTTTATCGCGCTGTTTTCGCTTTTGATAATTTGGGCGATTGCTTTTTGTCCCGTCGGAATCGTCGAATTAAAACTCGCCACGCTGTAACTTCGGCTGTCTTTCAGTTCTATCAATTCCCCGCCGGTAAAAAGTCCGGACGGATGATTCATCTTTATCGCCAAATCCGGGAATTGCCCGACATTGCGACACGCCAACATCGCCGCGGCAAACGGGAAATATTCGAGTTTCTTCGCGTCGCGAAGCGCGTTTTTATTTGTCGCGAGATGCCGAAAAAAATGATAAATCGAATACATCGGTATGCCCCCGTTAATGAACGGCAAGGCGCCGCGAGGCGCGTCCGTGGATTTCGCCAAAAAGATTTACCGGCGGTTCGTTTTTTTCGCCGCAAAATTCCTCGCCCCAAATTTCCGCTAAATTTTCAGTGCAACGGTATTCGTCGTAATACTTCGCCAACGAGTCGGCGGCGCTGATTTTACGCAACCGTTCTTTAAGGCACCGCACATTTTGCGGGTCAATTTCAATGGACACCGAATGACGCCCGGTTTGCGCCGCGACCACCGCCGTCGTGCCGGTGCCGGCAAACGGGTCTAACACGGCGTCGCCGATTTGGGAGGAAGTTAAAATTAGGCGTAAAAGCAACGCTAACGGCGACTGTTGTTTGTGAAAACGCTCGCCGCCTTCTTTTCTAATCGCTTCGGCGCCGGCGAAATATCCCGCCGTCAGTTCGCGAACATCATCCCAAACATCGGTTACAAAAACGCCGTTTTCCCGCTGAAATTTGTAGTTCGCGGGCAGTTCCGGCTCAATGCGCAAACGATGAAAAGTTTTCGCCCGTTCGCCTTTTACCGCATAAACGATAATTTGATATTGCTTGCCGTATTTGCCGCGCACCGGCACGGCGGAAGTGCGCTTTTTCCAAATAATCAAATTCTGAAACTCCCACCCCGTTTCGCGCAACGTTCGCAAAACAAACTCCGTGTTTTTTTCACGTTGCATAAAATAAATCGCGCCGCCATCGGTGGTTTTCTCATATACGGATTGGCATACGGCGGTCATCATCGCCCAGTATTGCGCCGACGGCAAATCGTCGTCATGAAGCGCGTAATCTTTTTGTTGATTAAAAGGCGGGTCTAAAAAAGTCAGGTCAACCTTTTCGACCAGCGTCGGCAAAATTTCCGCGCAATCGCCGCAAAATACTCGACTCATAGCGTCCTCATCCACAGTGATAAGTTAAACCCATCGCCAACCCGGCGGCGGAAAAAATACTTCAACACCTTTCCCGCCGCCTAACGCTTCATTCTCAATCCACCAACAAATTCTCCGCCGTCATCTCCGCCGGTTGGGGCGTTGCCGGCGTTACTCGGCGTTTTTCCGGTCGGGATTTTTAACGTCAGTTTTGTCCGTTTTGGACGGTTTCTTTCTGGCGTCTTTGTCAATGCACTGTTTGCAAGCGTTGAGACCTTGGGCGGTCGCTTCGGCGTAAGTCGTTGACGTAATGTCTTTGCCGATTTCTTTGCCGTCTCTTTTCGCGCGTTCGATAACGCCGCATTGTTCGAGATGAAAAGTTTTATTTTTACCGATGACGAAGACCGCCGCGTCCGGCGCCAATAATTCGGCGGTCGCCGCCGTCGCCGTCGCCTCGTCCGCCGTCGCCGCCGCAAAACTAATTCCCGTCAAACACCCCGCCAACAACACCAAAGCAAGTAACCTTTTCATTGCATTTCTCCTTCCGCTAAATCACACAAAAAAATGCCGCCCAATGCGGCAAACGTTCAATTGTATGCGACCTGCCGCCTTCACCAAGATGGTTAGAAAATCGGGAGATTGCAAGAAAAATTACAAATTAAAAATTAAAAATAGAGGAATAATTATCAAAATTTCGCGAAGCGATTTTTATTATCAAACTCCGCCATTGTTAATTGTGAATTTTTAATTGTTAATTGCTCTTTCACTGCCCGCTGAATTTACAGTCCCTGCAACTCCACCAACCGCGCGTATTCGGGGCAGATTTTGACCAACTGCGCGTGCGGTCCCTGTCCGATGATGCGTCCGCCGGCAAGCATAATTATCTCGTCGCTGTTTTTGACCGTTGACAAACGGTGCGCAATCGTAATCGAGGTGCGCCCCGCCATTAGGTTGTCCAACGCGATTTGCACTTGGTGTTCGTTTTCGCTGTCGAGCGCCGAGGTCGCCTCGTCCAACAACAGTATCGGGGCGTTTTTGTAGAGCGCGCGGGCAATGCACAGCCGTTGTCGCTGACCGCCGGAAAGATTGTCGCCGCCGTCGCCGATGACCGTCTCGTATCCTTGCGGCATCGCCATAATTTCGTTGTGCAAATTCGCCGCCCGCGCCGCCGTTTCGACCGCTTCCTGCGTGTAGGTCGTCTGCCCGTAAGTGATATTTTCGCGAATTGAACAGTTAAACAAAAACGGACTTTGACTGACCAAACCCATCCGCTCGCGCAACGACTTAAAGGTTAAATCATTGATATTTTTGCCGTCGATGCTGATAACGCCGCTATCGACCCCGTAAAGCCGCAACAGCAAATTCAACATCGTCGTTTTGCCGCTACCGGACACGCCGACCAACGCCACCCGTTTGCCTTTGGGAATCCGCAACGAAAAATCGTGAATAACCGGCGCGCCTTGGTTGTAGGAAAATTTGACGTGCGAAAATTCGATGGCGTCGTTGAAATCATCCAGCACGACCGTGCCGTCCGGCACTTCGTTTTGGGCATCCAACACCTCGAAGACGCGCTCGCAATTCGGCATCGCCGAATAAAAACTCGCCATCGCGCGGCTGAACTCTTTCGCCGGTCCGTTCATAAACGAGAGCGCGATAATAAACGACACCAAATCCGCCGGTTCCAAACGTCCCGACATAATCCAGTGTCCGCTGACGATGAACACGACGAGCACGCCGAATTTGGAAGCGATGCTGGTGAGCGGGCGTTCGGCGCACTGCGAGCGGGCGTTTTTCGTCGCCATTTGAAACGCGACTTCGTTGCACCGTTTGAAATTGCGCATCTCAAATTCTTCGCAGGCGAACGCTTTGACGGTGGCGATGCCGCTGATAAATTGCAACACCGATTGCCCGACTTTTAGACCGGCTTGCAACGACATCTGCGCCGTGCGCCGGATTTTCTTGAATAATTTACGCAACAAGACGCTCGCAATAGGCATTCCGACCAGCGCCAACAGCGTCAACTCCCAATTCAGCCACAGCACATACGCCAAACAAACCGCCATAATCATCGGCTGGCTGAACAGCGTCGATAAATTGTTGAACGCGCCCTGCGTGGCGCCGAGGTCGCCGCCAATCCGTTGCAAAACGTCGTTCATTCCTTTTTTCTTGAAATACGACAAATCCATCGACAACATTTTGGCGACCACAAATTCGCGAATGTTGATGCCCACGCGCGTCGCCAACCACGCGCCGAGATAGCCCTGCAAATACACAAACAGCGACAAAAAAAGCACCAACAGCGAAAACGCCGCGACGCCGAAATAAAATAAATCCGTGCGCGTCAAGGAATCGACGTGCGGCAAAATCCAGTCCCGCACCCACGGTTTGGCGGCGTGGTCGCCCAGCATCGCGACCGCCGCGTGTTCTTCGGTAACGCCCGCGCTAAACAGCCGGACAAAAAAACCGGTTATCGCGGCGACGCCGTTGTTGACCGCGCCGAACACCATGCCGGAAGTCAACAAAAATATGAAATGAAATTTGTAAGGAAGATAAAACCGCACCAACCGCAAGACCTTGAAAAACATTGTCGTTCCTTTCTCGGACGGGAAAGTTGAAAGTTGTTTAATCACTTCCGCTCTTCGCCCCATAGGGGCGACCTATCGGTAGCCCAGGGTAAGGCACACGCTCTACCGTGCCGTAACCCTGGGTAGCGGTTATTTTTTGATAATCAATCCGACAGTCCCGCCGCGCGGTTTGCGGCGGCAAACGCGGCGGCGGCGGGAGCGGTTCGCCAAA
>JAISJR010000090.1 GCA_031261425.1 Planctomycetota bacterium | reverse complement strand
CGAATTTGAAAATCAAACTCCACAATTGTTAATTGTAAATTGTTAATTCCCCTCTACCGAGAACCGCTATGGATGTCAAAAAAGGTATCCCGATTTCTTCCGGCATCGTCATCGGCGAGGTCTATATCCTCGACAACGACCATTTCAAAGTGAACCGCCGCTTCATCGCCGGCGCGGAAATCGACGACGAATTCAACCGCTTTCAGCAAGCCATCGAAAAAGTCAAAGCCAACTTGCAAAAATTGCAGGAGGACGCCCGCCGGCACACCGGCTGGGAAGAGTTGCAACAAATTTTCGCCGCGCACATTATGATTTTGTCGGACCGGAAAATGCACGACGAGGTGTGGCAACGCATCAGCAAAAACCGCTTCTCCGTCGAATACGCCGTCACGCGGGTCTTGGCGTATTACAAAGACCGCTTCGCCAAGTCCGGCAACCCTTACATTTCCCAGCGCATCAGCGATTTGAACGACATCGAAAACGCCCTGCTCGCGCTGTTGCTCGACGAGCGCCGCGAAAATTTGGCGCAATTGCACCGCGCCGTCGTCTTGGTCGGACACGACATTTCGCCCAGCATCGTCGCGACGGTCAACCGCGACGTGGTCTTGGGTTTCGCCACCGATGTCGGCGGACGCACCAGCCACAACGCGATTGTGGCGCGGGCGCGGGAAATTCCCGCCGTCGCCGCGCTCGAAGACCTCAGCCGCCTCGCCACCGAAGGCGAGACCATCATCATCGACGGCAACACCGGACTGGCGGTGCTTAGTCCCGACGAGGCGACGCTGACCCGATACCGCCGCGACGCCGACGAATTTAACCGCCGGCGGACGGTCATGCTGGCGGAGCACGGCGAGGCGGTAACGCTCGACGGCGCCCGCATAAAAATTTGCATCAACATCGAATTTCCGAGCGAAATCATCAGCCACGACCATCAGTTGAACGACGGCATCGGACTCTACCGCACCGAATTTTTATTTTTGAGTTTGCAACGCGAGCCCGCCGAAAACGACCATTTTGTCGCCTACAAACAAGCGCTCGACGCCATCGGCGACGCGCCGCTGACCATTCGCACCTACGACCTCGGCGCGGACAAATTGTTTCACCTCAACACCGGCGGCGGCGGGGCGTGGGAGCGGTCGCTGGTCAACGAGCGCAATCCGGCGCTGGGCTGTCGCGCCATCCGGCTGGGCTTGCAACATCCCGAAATTTTGCGTCCGCAAATCCGCGCCATCTGCCGCGTCGCGGCGCTCGGCAACGGCAACGTGCGGGCGATGTTGCCGATGGTCTGTTGCCGCGACGAGGTGTTGCAATTCCGGGAAATGTTGCAAAAAGAAATCGCCGCGTTGCGCGAAGAGGGCGTCGCGCTCCCGCAAGAACTGCCGGTCGGGATTATGGTCGAAGTGCCGGCGGTGGCGATGAATTTGGACCACTTCGTCGATATTTGCGATTTTTTCAGCATCGGCACCAACGACCTGACGCAATACGCGATGGGCGTGGACCGCGGCAACGAGCACGTTGCGGAACTATACCGTCCGGCGAATATCGGGGTGTTGCGGCTCATCAAACAAACGCTGACGCTCGCGAAAGAATACGACCGCGAAATCAGCATTTGCGGCGAAATCGCCGGCGACCCGCTGTTCACTTATTTATTGTTGGGTTTGGGACTGCGGACTTTTTCCGTGGCGCCGCCGCGCATCCCGGAAATCCGCAAGTTGGTGCGCTCCATTTCGTTGCCGCAAGCGGCGACGATTGCCGCCGACGCGCTCCAATTGAAAAGTTCGTCGCAAGTAATGGCGTTACTCCGCGAAAACGTCCGGCGCCTCCTGCCCGACTGCGAGTTCAATCGGGGAGAAAGTTAAAAGTTTAGAGTTCAGAGTTGAGAGTTGAGAGTTAAGAACCTATCCTATTATCAACGAGCGTCGCCCCGATAGGGGACGCAGTCCCGTAGGGACGAAATGTCGGTAGAAAACGCCGCCCGAAAAAAATCCGTCCCGTAGGGACGAAATGTTGGTTAGTGGTAATTAGACCGGCATTGCGTCCCTAACGGGACGCGACTTTATGGCGGCGGCGTTTCTACCGACAGATTGCCCCTAACGGGGCAAACAGCCGCGATATTCGGATAGGTTCTAAGTAGTGGATTTTTTCTCCATCACATAAAGGACGCACTATGAAGACGTATGGTTTAACCGGCGAACAGGCGCGGGCGGCGAAGGAAAAATTCGGCGACAACCGCCTCACCGAACAAGCGGGCGAAAGTTTCTGGGAGAAATTGCGCGGCAATTTCGGCGACCCGATGATTAAAATTCTCTGCGCCGCGCTTATCGTCAACGTCGCGCTCGTCGCGGCGTATTACCTCGGCTTGATTGCCGACGAAATGGCGTGGTATGAGCCGGTCGGCATCGCCGTCGCGATTTTGCTCGCCACGCTGGTCTCGACTTTTTCCGAATATCGCAACGAAAACGCTTTTCAGGTGTTGCAAAAAGAAGCGTCGAAAATTCACTGCAAGGTCTATCGCGACGGCGCGATTGTCGAATTGCCGATTGACGACATCGTGGTCGGCGACGCGGTGCTGTTGCAGGCGGGCGACAAAATTCCCGCCGACGGTTTTGTCATTTCCGGCTCCTTGAAAGTTGACCAGTCGGCGCTCAACGGCGAAACCGCCGAAGCCGTCAAAGTCGCGGCGGACGCCGATTACGCTTTCGACGCGGCGAGCAAAGACCTGCTTCACCAACATAATCTTTTTCGCGGCTCGGTGGTGTATTCGCATTACGGACACGCGGTGATGCGGGTCGCGGTGGTCGGCGACCAATCGCTATACGGGAAAATCGCCGCCGAACTTTCCGCCGAAGACGAGCGCGAAACGCCGCTGAAATTGAAGTTGAGCCGCCTCGCCGGAATGATTAGTAAATTCGGCTACATCGGCGGCGTCGCCATCGCCGTGGCGATGCTCTTCTCCAAAATCGTCGTCGCCAATCATTTCAGCGGCGCGGAAATTCTGACCTATTGCTCGACGTGGACGCATCTGTTGAGCGATTTGCTACACGCGGTAATGCTCGCGGTCATCATCATCGTGATGGCGGTGCCGGAGGGTTTGCCGCTGATGATTGCCATCGTCTCGGCGCTCAATATGGGCAAGATGCTCCGCGACCACGTCCTCGTGCGCAAAATCGCCGGCATCGAAACGGCGGGTTCGCTGAACTTTTTATTCAGCGATAAAACCGGCACGATTACGCGCGGCAAACTGCAAGTGGTGAATTTCATCAGCGGCGCGGATAAAAGTTACGCGGAGTTGGCGGAGGTCGAGGACGGACTGCAAAAATACCTGCTCCTCTCGGCGCTCGGCAACACCGACGCGCTGTTGTCGGGCGGACGCGCGGTCGGCGGCAACGCCACCGAGCGGGCGATTTTGGCTTTCGCCGCCGCGGAAAAATTACCGAACGACCTCGCCGTCGCCGGTAAAATTCCTTTCAACAGCGCGAACAAATACTCGGCGACGACGCTCCGCAACGAGTCGCTCCGCGACGAGACGCTCCGCGACAAGACGCTCCGCGACGAGACGATTAGAGGCGCGTTGACGCTGATTAAAGGCGCGCCGGAAAAAATCATCGAGCGGTGCAAATTTTATTACGACGTCGGCGGCGTAAAACAGCCCTACGCCAATCACGCGGCGCTCACCGAAAAAATTAACGAACTCGCCAATCGGGCGATGCGCGTGTTGGCGTTCGCGGTGTCGGAACAAGAAATTGTCAATGACGAGTTGCCCGCGGGCGACTGGACGTTGGTCGGCATCGCGGGGATTCGCGACGAGATTCGACCGGAGTCGATTGTCGCGATTAAAGAAGTGCAAAGCGCGGGCGTGCAAGTGGTGATGATTACCGGCGACCGCAAAGAGACGGCGGTGGCGATTGCGAAAGAGGCGGGACTGTTGCGACAAGACGACGATTTGGCAATCACGTCCGACGAATTGGGCGCGTTGGACGACGCGGCGGTGAAGGAAAAATTGCCGCGTTTGAAAGTCGTGGCGCGGGCGTTGCCGAACGACAAAAGCCGGTTGGTGCGCTTGGCGCAAGAATTGAATTATGTCGTCGGGATGACCGGCGACGGCGTGAACGACTCGCCGGCGCTGAAAAAAGCCGATGTCGGTTTCGCGATGGGCGGCGGCACGGAAGTGGCGAAAAGCGCCAGCGAAATCGTCATTCTCGACGACAATTTCAGTTCGATTGATAAGGCGATTCTTTACGGGCGCACGATTTTCAATTCGATTCGCAAGTTCATTATTTTCCAACTCACCATCAACGTGTCGGCGGTGTTCATCAATTTCGTGATGTTGCTGTTGGGCTACGAAAATCCGCTGAGCATCACGCAAATTCTCTGGGTCAATTTGATTATGGACACGCTGGCGGCGTTGGCGTTCGGCGGCGAACCGGCGTTGGCGCGGTTTATGCGCGAGCCGCCGAAACGGCGCGACGAGCCGATTGTCAGCCCGCCGATGTGGAGTTCGATTCTCACCGGCGCGGCGTGGACAACGCTCATTAGTTTTCTGTTTTTATTCCTGCTGGCGCCGACGGCGCTGTTCCCCGGCTTGGCGGACAAAACCGGCTATTTCGCGCTGTTTGTGTTTATCGCCGTCTTCAACGGCTTCAACGCCCGCACCGACAAGCGCGACTTGTCGGATAATCTGGGAAAGAACCGGGGCTTCCTGCAAGTGTTCGGGATAATCGCCGTCGTGCAGATAATTCTGGTTTATGCCGGACGGGAAATTTTACACGGCTACGGCTTAAACGGCTGGCAATGGCTTGTGGTGCTGGTCTTGGCGGCGTCGATTATTCCGATTGACTTGGCGCGTAAAGCGTTGCGGGACGCGGAGAATTGCCCGTTCTGCCGGGTGAAAAAGTATCTGTAAAAAAAGGGAAAAGGGGAAAGGGAAGAGGGAAAAGAGTTTAGAGTTTAGAGTTGAAAGTCGTTTCGCGCAATTTTGATAATTTATTCCGACAGTCGCCCTGCAAGGGCGGAATATATCAGCCCAGGGTAAGCGGCGACGCTCTATCAACCGCGCCACCCTGGGTAAAGACGGCGCATCAGCGCCATCCGCAATTGGACGTTTCGCCGCGTTTTGGCGAAACGCTCTCGCCGCCGGAGGCGGCGTTTGCCGCCGCAAACCGCGCGGGCGGGACTGTCGGATGGTTCGCTTCGCGAACCGCTACCCAGGGTGGCGCGACGATAGAGCGTGTCGCTTACCCTGGGCTGATATATGTCGCGCTTTCAGCGCGATTAGCGGAGTTTGATTTTTTAAGTGGAATTTGATTTTTAATTCGTTTCGCAACTTTTCCCTTTTCCCTTTTTCCTTTTCCTACCCCCTAACCAAAGGAGAATCCGATGGCAATCAATCTGCAAAAAGGGCAAAAAGTCGAACTCGCCGATTTGTCGAAAATCGTGGTCGGTTTAGGGTGGGACACCAATCAATACGACGGCGGCGAGGATTTTGATTTGGACGCTTCGGCTTTTTTATTGGGCGCCGACGGCAAAGCGCGGAGCGACGCGGATTTCGTGTTTTACAACGCGCCGGAACATCCGAGCAAAAGCGTCGTTTCCACCGGCGACAACCGCACCGGCGCGGGCGAGGGCGACGACGAGCAACTCAACGTCGATTTAACTTTGGTCCCCGTCGAGGTGCAAAAAATCGCGTTCACCGTAACGATTCACGAAGCGGAAGCGCGCAAGCAAAATTTCGGACAGGTGAGCAATTCCTACATTCGCGTCGTCAACGCCGCGAACGACGAGGAAATCATCCATTACGACTTGGGCGAGGATTTTTCGCTTGAAACGGCGGTGGTCGTGGCGGAGTTGTATCGACACGGCGGCAAATGGAAATTCAACGCCATCGGTAGCGGCTTCAAAGGCGGCTTGGCGGCGTTGGTTAAAAATTTCGGGTTGAACGCTTGATTAGACCTGTTCGGTAACTGTCAACTCACGTTACGCGCAAAAAAAAAAGAGAAGCCACGAATGAACACGAAAAGAACTTAACACGAATTTTCACGAATTAGACGAATTAACACGAAACCGAGCGAAGCGAAGGTTAGTGGGCTTTCCAAATTAAAGAGCAAGAAATTTCTCACCGAGCCACAGAGACACGGAGAAGAAAAAAGAGAAAAAGATGAAGAGTTAAATG
>JAISJR010000039.1 GCA_031261425.1 Planctomycetota bacterium | reverse complement strand
AAATTGGACGGTTCGCCGCGTTTTGGCGAACCGCTTTCGCCGCCACCGGCGGCGTTTGCCGCCGCAAACCGCGCGGCGGGACTGTCGGATGGTTCGCTTCGCGAACCGCTACCCAGGGTGGCGCGGCTGATAGAACGTCGCCGCTTACCCTGGGCTAATATGTTTCGCGCTTTCAGCGCGGACCGGTGGAATAAATTAGCAAAACACAACCTATCGCGTAACCTCAGTTAATCATTTCCCTGCCATTACCGCCCGTTTGGGCGCGAGGAAACCGTTGGGGTTTATCGCTAAATCGTCGTTAGACAACGTATAAACTTGCGGTAATTGAACTTTATCCATTGCATTGGAGATTTCGTTACTGAAATTTTTCGCCGCCGATTGCGGATTCTCGTCATAAGCGCGGCGAAATTTTTCATTCGTTGCGGCAAGATTGGCAATCGCGCCGTAAAGTTTCATTTCTTCCGCCATTACATTCATTTCTTTTGCCGCCTCGCTACGGATAACTGCCAAATAAGCGGGGCGTTGTTCCGCGGATAAGCCGCGCACTGCTTTAAGAAAGTCGTAATTATTACCAAAAACAGCGGAACTGCCATCATAATCGGCAAAACTAACGGGGAACATCGTTAAATGAACCTCTATATCTTTATCGGCGAAAAGATTATAGGCATAAACGTCGAAATGGTTGTAAGCGTCGGCGAAACGTTGTTGCGCTTCGGCGGTATTAGCCGGTAAAATCGGTAGCGCATTTTCGATTCGTAATTCTTTCAAGTAGGCATTACCGGTAGTATTCAAATACCGCTGTCCGATATTACCGATACTATACATTTCAGCCGGCAATTCCGGTAATTGAAAATTAAGCACCGTCTCCCGAAAGACCTCATAACCCGCCGCTTCATAATAATTTCCGCTATCAACCGGTATGCGCGGCTCGCCAATGACGATACCGTTATGAGAAACTCCGGTGGCGTCTCGCCAACACGGTTGCAATTCCTCGACCGGCGCGGCGTTGGCAAGCATTTGACTGAAATAATCGGTGGGTGAATTTTGCGAGTTTTTCGTTCGCGACTGTTGATTGAGCATCGACATACAATCCGCCGCGGTGCTACTGCTGACATACATGGGATTCTCCTTATGTTCGGGGTAGATGTTCTCGGTAATTCTCTTTACGCCTGCCCATTGAACCATTGTAAATTCAATCTCTTTTCACTACGTATATTATAGACGTTCGGTATTTCTACCGACTCCATTGCCGAGCCAAGTTCTTGACCGTAATCCCTTGCCGCCTGTTGCGGATTTTCGTCATACGCGCGGCGAAATTTTTCATTCGTTGCGGCAAGATTGGCAATCGCGCCGTAAAGCGCCGTTTCTTCCGTCAATATCGTTACTTCTTGCCATGCATCGCTTTGCCGGATGGCGGCCATTTTGGGACCGTTCAATTCCGCCAATTGTTCGAGGTCAACCAGCGGTTTGCCGTTTTCGTCCCGGTCCATTCTCGTTCTGACCGGTCCCCACGCTTGATAATAGCCGTTGAAACCGACAAAATTAGCGGCAGTAAGCGTTTGATAAACTTCAAGCCCCTGGCTTTCAAACACTTCATAGGCGTAAACGTCAAGGTGATTGTAAGATGCCGCATAGCGTTGTCGGGCTTCTTCAACGCTACCGGGTAAAATCGGCAACGCATTTTCAACCCGCGCTTTTGATAAAGAGGCGCATCCGGCATCATTTAAGTATTTTTGCCCGATATTACCAGTGCTAAACATTTCATCCGATAATTTCGCTTTATGGTTAAGATTCCAATTAAGAATGTTCTGGCGAAACGTGTCATAATTATCCGGGGGCGTATAAAGCCCCAAATCGGTCGGAATATGCGCTTCGCTGATAATGGTCCTTGCAGGAACCGACAATATTTCGGTGTGGCGGTAATTTTCCGCCAATAACGCGGCAAAATCGCCGGTCGGCGAACTTTTCGTTTGCGCCTGTTGATTGAGCATCGACATACAAGCCGACGCGGTGCTACTGCTGACATACATAATATTCTCCTTATGTTCGGGGTGTTTTGCCGTTTTAGGCATTTCTTGCCGTTGCGGTAACCGGCGCGCGGGTTGAAAACGCAAGGCGCGTGCCAATAATCAAAAACGGGGACAGGATTGGTCGCGACGCGGCGATGGATTTCGATGCTTTCAACTTTTAACTCTGAACTCTAAATTCTAAATTCTAAACTCAAGTTACGCGCAAAAAAAAGAGAAGCCACGAATGAACACAAAAAGAACTTAACACGAATTTTCACGAATTAGACGAATTAACCCGAAACCGAGCGAAGCGAAGGTTAGTGTGCTTTCCAAATTTTTTGTCCGTTTTCCGGCTCGGTAATTCGTGTAATTCGTGTAATTCGTGGACAAAAAATCTCTCTTTTTTATGCGTAAAAATTCGCGTCTTTCGGTTGACCGCGTAACATCAACTTTTAACTCTAAACTCTAAACTCTAAATTCCGAAAGGCGTTTATGCGGTTCGCGCGGCAGAAAATTCATTTTATGGGCATCGGCGGTATCGGGATGAGCGCGCTCGCGGGGTTGGCGCGGGAGCGCGGCGCGACCGTCAGCGGTTGCGACGCCGCCGCCAACGACCGGACGCGGGCGCTCGCGCAAGCCGGCGTTGAAATTCAGACCGGACATAGTCCGGCGCACGTCGCGGCGGTTGATTTATTAGTCCACACCGCCGCCGTGCCGCCCGACCATCCCGAAATTGCCGCGGCAAAACGCGCGATGCGGCGCGGCGAATTTTTGGCGGCGGCGCTCGCCGCGGACGAAGTTATCGGCGTCGCGGGCGCGCACGGCAAAACGACGACGACCTTAATGATAACGCAAATTTTTCTCGCGGCGGGCAAAGACCCGACGGTGTTGCTCGGCGGCGTTTCAGCGCAATTGCGCGGCAATTACCGGTGCGGCGGGCGGCTTGACGGTGCGCGTCTCGACGGTGCGCGTCTTGACGGGGCGCGTCTTGCCGTCGCCGAACTCGACGAAAGCGACGGCGCGTTTTTATTGCCGCGTCTCGCCGTCGGCGTCGTCACCAATGTCGAGCCGGAGCATCTCGCGTATTACCGCGATTTCGCCAATGTCGTCGCGGCGTTTCGGCAATTTGCCGACCAGATTCCGCCGGAGAATTTTCTGGTCGCCAATTTGGACAATGCGGCGGCGGCGGAAATTTTTCACCGCCGCGCCGGCAATAAAATCGGCTATGGGAAAAACGCCCGCGACGGTTGGCATTGGCGCGACCGGCGTTGCCGCGACGGCGACCAGCGCGCGACGATTTTTCGCGGCGAGCGGGAAATCGGCGAATTGCGCCTACCGTTTATCGGCGAGCATAATTTAACCGACGCGCTGGCGGCGCTGGCGGTCGCCGATATTTACGCCGTCGCGCCGGACGCGGCGCTGGCGGCGCTGGCGGAATGCGCGGGCGCCGAGCGGCGGTGGGAAAAATTGGGCGAATGGGGCGGGGCGGCGATTTTTAGCGATTACGCGCATCACCCGACGGAAATTCGCGCCACGCTGACCGGCGCGCGCGAAAATTATCGCGGCAAAATGTTGGTCGTTTTTCAGCCGCATTTGTTTAGCCGCACGCGCGACCTCGCGGACGAATTTGCCGCCGCGCTGACCCTCGCGGACAAAGTGATTTTAACCGACATTTATCCGGCGCGGGAAGCGCCCCTCACCGGCGTAACTGCGGCGCTCATCACGGACGCAATGCCGCCGGAAAAATTGGCGGCGCCCGCGCCGCTCCCGCTTGCCGAAGCCGTCGCGTTGGCGCGGACAATGGCGGACGCTTTCGCCGTCGTCGTTTTTATGGGCGCGGGCGACTTGGACGAGTTCGCGCGACAGGCGTTTAGCGGACAAGAGCATTAGACCTGTTCGACAACCAATTCGCGGCAAATTTTCGGCTAATTTCCCGTTCCACCGCGTCAAAATTCCTCGCAATACTCTCGGTATTGCTTCGTCATTTTTCCTTGCGAAACGAAAAATTAGACACGAAAATTTGCTCGCTCTTGATTATCGAACAGGTCTATTACCCGCGAATTTTCACCGATTGGACGCATTAACACGAATTAAAGAACTTAACAATGCCGCCGTCTGCTCGCGTCCGACGCGATTTCGCCGCGTCAAACCCGCGATGCCTCGTCATTTTAACCGCTCTGTTCATCGCGATTTTCGCCGCCCTGTGTTGGCGCGAACTCGCCGCCCGTCGCGGCGGGGAATTTAATCCACGCTTACGGAGAAAGTGGAACGAGGATTGATGAGGATTGATATTATCGCGTCCGGTATCGGCGGCGACGGGAATGAGCCGGCGAAAATTGCCGGAACCGCCGGCGGAACGGCATAAAAGCGGCATAAAAATCGGGGAGTGAGCGACGTGGCGTGGATTGAGCGGATAATGCAACGCGAGTGCCTGCCGGTGCTCGAAGCCGGAATGGGCTTCGCGCATCAGAAATCGCTCATTATCGCCAACAATATCGCCAACGTCGAAACGCCTTATTACCGTCGCGAAACGGTGCCGGAAAACCAGTTCTATCAATCGTTGTCCGAGTCGTTGCACGAGCGCGAAGGCGACCGCTTGGGCTTTTTGCCGCTCCGCGACCACGAGCCGTTTGACATCGAATTTTCCGGCACGTATCCGAAAATGCGCCTCTTCGACGGCAAAGAATTCGGTCCCGAACGCCACGACGAAAACAGCGTCGTCATCGAACACGAAATGGCTGACCAAGCCAAAAACACGCTGAAAATGCAGGCGATGCAACAACTCTACAAAAAACATTTGACGATGTTGCGCGCGTCTTTGCGCGACCGCGCGACGTAAAGCGCAATTAACAATTAACAATTCATAATTTTTGCGTTGATTGTCAGAATGGCGCGAAGCGATTTTTACCGTCAAGTTCCACAATTGTTAATTGTCAATTGTCAATTGTTAATTGTTAATTGTTAATTGTTAACTGTTCTTTATTTGTAAAAGGTTGGAAAAAAAATGGCACAGGTCGGCGGCATTTTTACCAGTTTCGACATCGCGGCGAGCGCGTTGCGCGCCGAGCGCGCGCGGATGAACGTGCACGCGAACAACCTCGCCAACGTCAACACGATTCACGACCGCTACGGCGAGAATAATCCCTATCACCGTAAACTAATCGCCTTTAAGCCGGGCAATCCGTCGATGACCGGTAGCGAGTATTTGGGCGTCGAAGTTGACAGCATCATCGACGACTACGACACCGATTTGCAACGACGCTATATGCCCAACCACCCCGACGCCGACTTGGAGGGCTACGTCAAATTCCCGAACGTGAATCCGACGTTGGAAATGGTCGATATGATGGTCGCGCAACGGGCGTTTGAAGCGAATTTAACCTCGTTTGAAGCGGCGAAAACCATTTTTACCGGCGCGTTGCGGATTATTGCGTAGAGCAATTAACAATTCACAATTCACAATTCACAATTGCGGAGTGATTATCAAAATTGCGCGAAGCGATTTTTAATCGTCAAACTCCACCATTGTTAATTGTTAATTGTGAATTGTTAATTCAGTCGGAATTTCCCGCATTTACAAGGGGCAGTTATGAGCGTCCAAGTCGCGCCGTCGTTATTAGCCGCCGATTACGCGCATCTCGCCGGCGAGGTGCGGCGGATTGAAGACGCGGGCGCGGCGGTGTTGCATCTCGACATTATGGACGGGCATTTTGTCCCGAATTTATCGTTCGGCGCCGACCTCGTCGCCGCCCTGCGCCCGTTGACGAAAATGCTTTTCGACGTGCATTTGATGGTAACCGCGCCCGAAAATTATCTGCAAAAATTCGCCGCCGCCGGCGCCGACGAAATCACCGTTCACCTCGAAGCGGCGCCGCGTCTCGACGACCTCCTCGCGCAAATCGCCGCGCTGAAAATCAAACGCGGCGTCTCGCTCAAACCCGACACGCCGGTCGAAAAAATCCGTCCGCACCTCGACCGTTTGGATTTGGTTTTATTGATGAGCGTCTATCCCGGCGCCGGCGGGCAATCGTTTATGCCGGAAGCCCTCGACCGGTTGCGCGAATGCCGGCAACTCATCGGTCAGCGCCCCGTCGTCTTGTCGATTGACGGCGGCGTGCGCTTGGACAACGCCCCCGCCATTCGCGAGGCGGGCGCGACGCGCCTCGTTTCCGGCACGACGATTTTTCACGCCCCCAATCCGCAAAGCGCGGTCGCGCAGTTAAAGGGATAGAGTTTAGAGTTGAGAGTTAAGCAAAGGTTGCGCTTCGCGCTTTATTAAAAACAACTCCACCGCTAAACTCTCAACTCTCAACACTAAACTCTCAAAATTCCCCCTCGCAACGCTCAACTCCAATTTCCAATCTGCCGATAAACCCTGCGCATAGTTTTTTTCGCGGGGAGATATTTATGAAAACGACGGAAGCGGTGAAATTGTTTTTGCTCGGCGCGGTCGTAACGTTGTTGTTGTTGGTCGTGCTGAAAGACGGTTTGCCGGCGGCTTATGCCGACCAAGCCGCGAGTAGCGGCGGCATCGTCGCCATCACCGCCGATGTCGGCAACGGCGGCAACAAAAAAGTCGGACTGTTTTTGATTGACGCCGCGAGCAAACAAATCGGCTACTACATCGCCGACGACCACAACAAATTCAGTTTAGTCGCCGGACGCTCCTACCAATACGACCTCGCGCCCGATTTGGACTTGCCCTTTGACAGCAAGGGCTATCCCGCCAATCAGGTGCGGAAGTTGTCGCGAGAGAATAAGGGCAAACAATAGACCTGTTCGACAATTGCTAAAAGAAAGAACTTATCCACGAATTACACGAATTACGCGAATTAAAGAGCCGGAAAATGGACAAAAAAAATTGGAGAGCACACTGACCTTCGCTTCGCTCGGTTTCGTGAAAATTCGGGTTAAGTTCTTTTCGTGTTCATTTGCGGCTTCTATTTTTTTTGCGCGTAACGTGAGTTAATTCGTCTAATTCGTGAAAATTCGCGGACGAATCTCCGGCTCTAAATTTTTCACCAATCTGTTGAGGAAACCACGATGGCAGACGAATTTTACACTTTTGAGGAAGCCCGCCAAAAATTGAATTTGTCGGAAGACGAAATCGTCGAACTGGCGGGTAGCGGCGCGCTCCACGCCGTCGGGCGCGACTCGAAATTCCGGCGCGACGAAATCGACAACTATCAACCCGGCGCCGCGGCGGCGGAAGAGTTGGTCCTCGACGACAACTTGGCGGAATTGGGCATTGAACTCGGCGAAGAGCCGGTTGCCGGCGCCGAATTGACGGTGGAACTCGACGGCGAAAACCTCCAATCACCGCCGCGAGCGGCGGCGGCGGACGACGACCCGTTCGCCGAACTCTCGCTCGAACCGGTTGAATTGAACGAAAAGGAAGCCGCGCCGGCGGCGCCCGCCAAAGCGGCGCCCAAGACGTTGCCGGTGCCGCCCGCGCCGAATTTGGTGGCGCCGAAAACCACGGTGTCCGCCGTGACGGCGGCGGTGAACAAAGCCGAGACGAGCGTCCTTGACCCGGTTGACCTGTCGTTGGACGACGACGTGAATTTGTTGGAGCCGGACGAAGACGAAACGGCGAAAGCGCCGGAGCCGGAAAGCGCGCCGAAAGTTATGCCGAAGCCGAAAGCGCCAGCGCCCGTCGCGCCCGTCAAACCGACGTTGTTGAAGCCGGAGCCGGTTAAACCGGCGGCGAAACCGGCGTTGCCGAAACCGCCGAAAAAAGAAGAAGTAGCCGCGCCGAAAAAAGAAGCGGCGAAAGAAATCGCGCCGGAAGCGGACGAGAATATCGAGGCGATGGACCACGACCCCGTCGAAGAACCCGCCGCCCCCGCCAAAGGCGCGCCGAAAAAATCCGGCGTTTCCGCGCGGCATAAAAGCGGCGGTGGCAAAAAAATTAATCCGTTGTTTGCCGGCGAAGCGGAAGTCAAATCGCAACGGAAAATAATTGTCGTGCCGCCGCGTTTCTCCGATTTGGAAGAGCCGCATTGGCGCGTGATTTTGGTGGCGTTAGTGGTGTTGATGTTGTATCCGGCGTTTTTAATCGGTTTCCGCGTTTTCTTTGACGACACCGACGCGCCGTCGTCCATCGAAATCGGCAGACAAAAAGTGCCGGAACTGCGGAAACCCGGCGACAAAGCGTTAATCAACGTCGGCGAGCCCTACGTGCCGGGAATGTTCACGTGGGTGGTGACGCAAAAACTCGACGGCAACAAAACGTTGGAAGAATTTTTCCCGTCGCGCAAAACGAACACGGGCGGTACTGCCGGTCTTGACCGCTTCGTGCCGTATAGCGACCGCGTCGCCCGCGGCTTGGTGAATAATTTGCCGAAAGAAGTCGAACTCGCCGCGCCGCCGGTCGAAGCGTCGAAAGCCGCGCCCGACGCCGACAGTCCGCCGGAAAGCGACGCTTACAACGAGGACGCGCCCACCGATTATTACAACGATTTGCAATAGACCGCGAACCGGTTGGAAGCAATTCCAACCGGTTTTTAATTAGAGAGAAAGTTAAAGAGAAAGTGAACAGTGGGCAGTGGACAGTGGACAGTCGCAAGCGACCGCTGACCACTACTCACTACTCACTACTCACTGCTCACTGACCACTGCTCACTCTTTTAACTTTCAACTTTATCTTCCTTCCGTAAGGAAACCCCAAAATGCCCATTCGTCTCGCCGACCGCGCCGCCGCCACTTCGGTTAGCGGCATCCGCAAAATGTTTGAAATCGCCCGCACCATGAAAAATCCGGTCAATCTCGCGATTGGTCAGCCGGATTTCCCCGTGCCGCCGGCGGTGAAAATCGCCGCGCAAAACGCGATTGCCGCCGACCATAACGCCTACACGCCGACCGCCGGTTGCCCGGAATTGTTGGCGGCGTTGCATTGCGCGTTGCCGCAATACGAAAAAGAACAAATTATGGTCACGTCCGCCGTGTCGGGCGGTTTGGTTCTGGCGTATTTGGCGTTGCTCAATCCGGGCGACGAGATTCTCCTGCCCGACCCGTATTTCGTGATGTATAAACAACTCGCGCTGTTGCTCGGCGCGCGACCGGTTTTCGTCGATACCTATCCCGATTTCGGCTTGCATCCCGAACGTTGGGCGACGGCGATTACGCCGCGGACGCGCGCCATCGTTATCGGCAATCCGGCGAATCCGACCGGCGCGGTTTATGCCGAAAACGACTTGCGCGCGCTCGCCGAACTCGCGCGCCGCCACCATCTCGCGTTGATTTACGACGCGATTTACGCGACGTTCAGTTACGACGCGCCGTTTGTCAACGTCGCCGATTTTTATCGGGAAGGCACGCTGTTTCTCGGCGGATTCAGCAAGAGTCATTCGATGACCGGCTGGCGGGTCGGCTACGCCGCCGGACCGTTGGAACTCCTGCAAACGATGGCGAAATTTCAACAATTCACTTTTGTTTGCGCGCCGTCGCCGTTGCAACACGCCGCGATAACGGCGTTGCGCCAGCCGCTAACCGGCGTCGCCGCCGATTACCGCTCGCGGCGCGATTTGATTTATCGGGGTTTGTTGGACGCGGGGTATCAAGTCGAAAAGCCGCAGGGCGCGTTTTATATTTTCCCGCAAGTCCCGTGGGGCGCGGCGACGGAATTTGTCGATGAATGTCTAAAACGCGAATTGATGGTCGTCGCGGGCAACGTGTTCTCGGAGCGCGACACGCACTTTCGCATCTCTTACGCGACCTCCTCGGCGCAGTTGGAGCGCGGACTGGCGCTGTTGCGGGAGTTGCGGATTAAAAGTTGAAAGTTTAGAGTTGAAAGTTGAGAGAGAGGAGTTTTATTTTTAAGACGCGCGAAGCGCAACCATCTTCTCAACTTTTAACTTTCAACTTTTAACTTTTAACTGCCCGCTCAACCCTTGCTCCGCGCCCCGCCGGTGAATTGGTGTTCGTCGAAAGCGACGCGGTTGTTCAGTCCGACGTTCAACAGCAAGCCGACCAGCGCCAGCGTAATCACCAGCGAACTGCCGCCGTAACTGACGAGCGGCAACGTAATTCCCGTCGTCGGCAAGACCGCCGTTACCACGCCGATATTGATTAACGCCTGAAAACCAATCAGCGTTACCACGCCGACGGCAATCAGTTTGCCGCGCGGCTCGCGGCATTTCCGCGCGATATGCAAACCGGCGACGACGAACAGCCAATAGCCCGCCAGCAACGCGGCGGCGGTGACGAAGCCGCCTTCCTCGGCGATGATGCCGAAAATAAAATCGGTGTGTTTGTCCGGTAATAAATCAAGCGTGTTTTGCCCGCCATTACGCCAGCCCATTCCCGACCAGCCGCCTTGTCCGATGGCGATGAGCGATTGGATTAACTGCCACGCTTCGCGGGCGCTATACAGTTCGGGATTGAGGAAAGCGTAAATGCGATTTTTTTGATACGCTTTCAGCACGAACATCCACATCGGCACGGCGGCGGCGAGCCCCGCGGCGGCAATCAGCGCCAGATGCGTAATTCGCGCCCCGCTGGCGAACAACATCGCAAATAAAATCGGCGGCAATAGAATGGCGCTACCTAAATCCGGCTGACGCAGAATGAGCGCCAGCGGCAAAAACAGCAATAAAAACGGGACGACGAGTCCGCGCGCCGTCCATTGATTGTCGCGCGGTCCGAGATACGCGGCGAGCGTCAGCACGAGCGCCAATTTCATAATTTCCGACGGTTGCACGGCGAAGAATCCGAGGTTAATCCAACTGTGGGCGCCGCGAATCGGCGGCGTGAGCAACACATAAACCAACAATAAAAACGCCGCGCCGTAGCCGAGATACGCCCGTTTGACGAGCGCCTGATAATCGACGGACAGCGTCGTCAACAACGCCGCCGCGCCGACGCCCGCCCAGACGAGTTGCCGGCGATAATAAATTTCGCTGACGCTTTGCAGGTAATACAAGCCAATCGCGACAATGCCGCCGACGGCGGCAAGCACGAGAAAATCAAGTTTGTGAAGCGGCGGGAAACGCATTTTTACCTCGCAAGAACAATTACAAAAAGAGCAATTAAAAATTACAAATGGTGGAGTTTGATTAGCAAAATCGCGAAGCGTGATTTTGATAAATTATTCCGACAGTCGCCCTGTAAGGGCGAAACATATCAGCCCAGGGTAAGCGGCGATGTTCTATCAGCCGCGCCACCCTGGGTTAGAGGTTGCGGAGCAACCAACCGAAATTGGACGGTTCGCCGCGTTTTGGCGAACCGCTCTCGCCGCCGGAGGCGGCGTTTGCCGCCTAACGGCG
>JAISJR010000017.1 GCA_031261425.1 Planctomycetota bacterium | reverse complement strand
TGCCGAAAAATGGCGGCGTCAACCAAATCAATTCTTTTATCGAATTGATGAAGGACTTTGCCAAAGGGCAACCCGCATCGGTAAAGCGCGGTTATGAGGCGATGATTGAACTTGGTGAGAGAACTCTGGATATTGCCAAAGAAACGCATCGGCAAGTGGCGTTGGAGTGCGAGGATTTTGTTCGGCAGGTGAAAGAAGCGAGCGCAGAAAGATTAGAGAACGATTCGCGGTCGCTGGGAGTGAGTATGTAGGGCGTGGCAAATGGACGAAACCAAAAGCCGGAAAATTAAATGGCGGAAAATAACCGCGATTTTTATGGCGAGCGCGGCGGTAGTCGGGCTGGCGGTGGCGACGTTCTTTTGCTAGGCGATACGGATAAAATCCTACGATTCGCGTTATCTCGGCATGTTGCCGGCGCGACGCATCGTTGGACGAGCGTTGCCGGTGTGGTTGCTTGACGATTGACCGGCTATATCTTGTGGTCAGATTCTCGGCGCCGACACAAGATATAGAATTGGCGGCTCATTCTCGGCGCCGCGCGGAGCGAGTTCCTATATCTTGTGTCGGGTCAAAATGACAACGATTTGACTTGTCGCAAGTTGTAAATCCTGTCGGCGGAAACTTTGCCACAAGATATAGGTTTGGTCACCGGCATCACACCATCGCCCCGACCTTAATAATTTTCGGCGGCAGTCCGCCGATTTGCCGGCGCACTTCGGCGAGTTGCTGACGACGGTCGGCGGCGGCTTCCTCCGGCGTCATATTGTCCCACCGTTCTGTGAGTTTCTGCCGGGTTTCGTGTAACATTCTAATGGTTTCGTCCATAGTTATTCCTCCCCTAAAAAGATGGTCGGCGATAAAATCTCCAACGGTTTCCACAGCCCATCCGCGTTGACTTTTTTCACGGCTCGCATTGCTTTCAATTTCACGATGTGCGTGAAATTCCACGACAGAATAAAGTCGCAATTTGCTGTCGTCGCGGCGGCGATATGGAGCGCATCTATTTTGCAACGCGGCGGTAAGCCACCGGCATCAATGTAGGCATTTGCCAAAGCGACGACTTCCGGCGTTTCCATCACCTCAATTTCGTTGTGCCGAATACAACCTATTTCCGTAAGCATTTTTCGTTTCTTTTCGGCAAATTGAATTGAACAATTATTTATCTCGAACAACACCACGTCGGAAATCACCACCGTGTATTTTTCCGCCTTAATCTCATTCCACAAACGCCACGTGTCGCGTTGCTTTTCCGGTTTGTCATCATCGAACAAATAATTGATGATTGACGTTTCAAGATAAATGACGGGTTTTTTAAGCATTTTTTCACCTTGTTTTTCTTTTTCAAATTAACGGCGTTTTGTTTTCCCGCCTTTCGTTTTACCCGCCGATTATACGCCATTTCAAATTTTCAAGCCAGCAGTTTTTCATCGTGATTGCCCGTTTTCAATTTCCGGTTGGCTCGTTGCTTCCCGCTCTCTTTTCAACGACTCAAAATGCTCTCGTTTAATCAATTCGCGTCCGGCTTCCGACGGGTCTAATTGTTTGCCGGCGATTTGCGCTTGGCGTTTTTCCTCTCGCTGTTTATCGCGCATTTCTTGCAATTGCCGATTCATTTCCCGGTCGGCGAACGTGATTTTTGACTCGGTGATTTGCATCGCGGCGGCGAGGCATTTTTTCTTAAACACGTCGTTGCCGGTGATTTCTAATTGCGGGTTGCCGGCGCGTTTGGCGGTCAGTTGCATTGCCAACGCGAAAGTGTCCGCGCCGGCTTGCGGACTAACGCTAAAACTGTCGCCGTAATCCCGAAGCGGCAAATACGTTGCAACTCGGCGTAGTCGTATTTTAGCGAGTGGAGAGTTAATTTTTGCAGGTGGATTTTGTTGACGGCAAGGTGAATGTGCGTGTGGTCGGTGTCGCGGTGAATGGCGACGATGGTCTGGTGTTCGCTGTATCCGAGTCCGCCTTTGCTTTTATAGCCGTTGTTTGTGCCGATTTTCGGCGCGAGGAAATCGCCTGAAAACGCGAAATATACTAGTCCAGGGTAAGGCGCGCGCTCTTTGCGCCGCCACCCCGGGTAGCGGTTGATTGATAAAACCATCCGACAGTCCCACCGCGCGGTTGGCGGCGGCAACGCCGCCTCCGGCGGCGAGAGCGGTTCGCCAAAAACGCGGCGAACCGTCCAATTGCGGTTGGCGCTCCGCGCCATTTTTACCCAGGGTGGCGCGAAAAATCAGCGGTGGTGATAAGAGGCGAGAGATGACAAGAATTTTAAGATGCTTAAGCGTCTTAAGCCCTTGTCATCTTTTGCCTCTGACCGCCGATGCCGACCGGTCGCCCCGTTGGGGCGACCGGCGGAATAAATTAGCACAATCGCGTAACGTGAGTTCGTAATTATTTACGTCCCGCCCGTGCCGTTCTCGTCGCGGCGGTAGTTTGCCAGCAATTCTTCGGCGACCAACTGTCGCACCAACCGCTCGCTTAATATGCCGAACGGCGCGCCGTTTTCTTGGAGCGCCAACAGTTCGCCGTTCGGCGAGCCGCCCAACATTTCCATCGCCGCGTTTAATTTGGTCGTCGGATACAGTTTATCGTTGCCGAGGGCTTGCATCGCGTCGGCGACGAGCAACCACCGCCAACAACTCTGGTCGGTCAAAATTTCGCGCATTCCGGCGAGCGACACCGTGCCGACCGCTTGTCCGTCGCGGTTCATCACCGGCAGAGTCGTGAACTCCCCGCCGGCGAATTTGCGGATTAAATTCTCGACCGGCTCGTCGTCGCGCACCGCCGGCGCCGTCCGTCCAATCAGCGCGTCGGCGACCGTCCAGTCGGCTAAAATGTCTTCTTCCGTAATGCTTTTCCCAATCTCGCCCGCTTTGTCCGCCGCGTATTTGGCGAACGGCGGACCGATCAATTGCACGATTAGCGTCGTTGCCGTTACGGTAATAATAATCATTTGACTTAACGACAAACTTTCGGTAATCATCGCGTCGCGCAAATGCTCGCTCGCCATAATCGTCAAGCCCACCGCCACGCCGCCTTGCGTGAACAACGCCCAGCCGCCGTAGCGGCGCACCGTCGTCGGCGCGCCGCTAAAGCGCGCGCCTAAATATAAGCCGCAACATTTGCCGAACGTCCGGCAAACCACATAGGCGACGACCGCGCCCCACACCCACGCCGGCGTTTGCGCGACATTCAAGCCCGCGCCGATCAACACGAAAAATAAAACATAAATCGGAATGCTGAACGACCGAAGCAAGCCGAAAACTTCGGCGCTACGCCGCGGTTCAAGATTGATTACCGTAAATCCCGCCGTCATCGCCGCGAGAATCACGTCGAAATCCAGCGCGGCGGCGACGCCGACGACGAGCAAAATCACGCCGATGCTAATCGCGAGTTTGCGCTCTTTTTGCGCCAGCCGGCGCAGTATTTTCGCCAAACAGCCGCCAACTAACGCGCCGAGTAAAATCGCGCCGAGCAATTCTTTGCCTACCGCGATTAACTCGACCGCAATCGCGCCGCCGTGTCCCGTCAGAATCTGCGCCGCGCCTTTGCTTAAACTATAAAGCGTCATCGAAAGCGCGGCGTCCAACGCGATAATCGCCACCACGGCGGTGGTAAATTTTCCCCGGCAACGATACTCCCAAAAAACATCAATGGTGCTCGCCGGGTCGGTCGCCGTGGCGATGGCGCCGAGAACCAAGCCCGCGGCAAGCGCGGCGGGAAGCGAATGGGAAACGCTATACACAATCGCGCCGGTGGAAATTCCCACGAGCGCGAACGAGCCCAAGCCCGCGCCCAACATCATCGCCATATATTGGCGAATATAGCGGCGAAATTCGCTTATTTTTAATTCGCCGCCGACCAGAAAACCGATTACCCCCAGCGCGAGCAAATTAAAACTGCGCAACGCTTCGATATGTTGCCCGTGAATAAAGCCGCAACCGGAATCGCCCGCCAAAACGCCGATGACGATGTAGCCGACGACTTGCGGAATCCGCAATTTCTGAAAAAGCCACGCGCCCAAAATGCCGGCAAAAGCGCTGACGCCGACGATGAGCATTACAAAATCGGAACCGGACATAGTTTTCCCTCAAAATTACGCATTCATAATTTGACAAAAAAAACGGCGCGGGTGGTCCGCGCCGGTTTCTTCGATTAGGTCTTTTTCGCCTTGTGCGGTTGCTGATTGCGCGTCTGCGGGCAGTATTTCTTTTTTTCCAAACCTTTGTGTTCTTTTTTCAGGCGCGTAACGTAATTTGCTTCGCCGCAGTCCTTGCACACTAAATAATAGACCTCCGACGCATTCTTCTTTTTAGCCATGGGACGGTTCCTTTGTAAAAAATCACCGACGAAAATCCGTAAATTTAACGGAATGGGATTATGGCGCCGGCGCGCGCGCTTGCAATAGACCGCGCCGTCAAAACAATACGCCGACGTTAGAGCAATTAAAAATTAAATTACAAATTAAAAATTATGGTTGTCGTTTCGCTCCGCTAATGCCGAGCCGCCGATGGATATTTCATTCAAAGTAACCCTGAAAAACCGCTACGGTTTGCACGTGCGTCCCGCGACCACCATCGCGGCGACGGCGAGTCAATTTAAGTCGGCGATAACGGTCGCCAACTCCCGCGGCGAACAAGCCGACGCGCGTTACCCGATGGAATTGTTGGTGCTCGCCGCGATGCGCGGCGAAGAATTAACCATTACCGTCGGCGACGGCGACACCGCCGCCGCGTCCGCGCTACGCGAATTGTTCGACAGTTCGTTCGGCGGGATTGAGTAGCGCGATTTAGAGTTGAGAGCGCGCGAAGCGAATTAAAAAAACTCCCCGCTTTGCCACGGGGAGTTTTTTTTGTTTGGGGGCGGGGCTTTTACACCACCGTATCGGCTAACGCCGCTTTTTCCGCCGCCGTCGCTTCGTCCGCCGCGTGGCTCGCGGGCGCCGTGTTCGCCGTCGCGTAGGGATTGTTTTTCGCCGCCGTCGCGTTCATTTGTTTCACTTCTTCGGGGCTGTAATACACCGAGGACGCCGCGTAATTCAGCGACAACGAACTGGCGAAATACTGCAAACTGTTCGCCAAATTGTTGTTCTGCTTGTTTTGATAATTCTTGAAGTCCTCCAAGCCGTTGAACACCAAAGTATGCGTCCGGTCGAGTTCGTCTTGCGTGTCTTTCGGGATTTTGCCGAGCGCGCCGAACGCCTGGTCGAAGCCCTTTTGAATCGCCGCGCCGATGTAATCCGCGAATTGCGTCCGCGCGTCCGGCGTGTCGCCCTGCTGTTTGAACTGTTTGCTGTTGCCGAAGAAGCCCAGCGAAAAATCCAAAATGCGTTGCGCGGTGTTTTCCGGCGAGAACATTTCGCGCATTTTGTCCAAAAACGCATTGCCGGTCGATGGCGCGCCTTTGGTTTTGTCGTCTTTGGTCGCGCCGAAAAGTTTGTCCAACGAGTTCAAGCCGGCGCCTTTGCCGCTCGCCACGCCGAGATAATCAAACGACGCTTCGAGCGAGAAATTGAGGTTGTGTTGCGTCATACTGCCGTCGGCGTTCATCACCGACATCACCGCGGAAATGTTCAGCGAATACTGCGCGGACACGGCGAGCGCCGAATAGCCGTTTTTGCCCAAGCCGCTAAGCAAATCGCCGAGACCGAGTTTGTCCGCGATGCCGCTCGCCAAGCCGTCTAAATTGATGCCTTTGCCGCCTTCGTTGACCGAGCCCAAGCCCATTGATTGGAACAACTGGTTGACGAAGCCGTCCTGCATTTCTTTTAGCCGGTCGAGCATCGACGCGCTCGCGGGCGTTTCCGCCGTAACCACGCCGTTTTTCGCCGCGGCGGACGGAATGTAAGCGTCTTTCTCTTTCGCCGCGTCCTCGCCGGTCGCCGCCGCCGCGCCGCCGTTCGGCGTCGAGTTGGCGTTGGCGTTTTTTTGCGCGTCGCCGTCGGCGGCGTAATTGTCTTTCTTGCCGGTCTTTTTTTCGACCTGCGCTTTTAGCGCCTCGACTTGTTCTTTAATCGAGTTGCCCGTCGTTTCTTTCTCTTTCGCCGCCGTTTCTTTTTCGTCTTCTTTGACGTTGCGGGAGCGCAGGTAGGGCGAAACCGCCGTTCCCGCCAAGCCGCCGATGCCGATGTTCATAAAACACCTCCTGTGGGTTTGAGTAAGTTTAAGTCCGAAAATGTTTGCGTCGCTTGATTTGGGGGTATTTACGTTTGCGCGCGGTCATTTCTTTAACTTTTTTTCAGATTTATTTTTGGCGCCGGAAAAAAGCCGCCCTTTCGCCTCCTTGTTTCACGGGAAAGGGGCGTAAAATCAATGACGAATTAAAAATTACGAAATTAAGGAGTTTCCGATGAAAGTCGTGATTTTAGCCGGCGGCTACGGCACGCGCATTTCCGAAGCAGGCAGTTTAACGCCGAAGCCGATGATTGAAATCGGCGAACGCCCGATATTGTGGCATATAATGAAGTATTATTCCCACTTCGGGCATAACGAATTCATCATTTGTTGCGGCTACCAAGGGTTCACCATCAAGGAGTATTTCGCCAACTACTATCTGCACCGTTCGGACGTAACCTTTGATTTTACCGGCGCCAACCAAATGACCGTGCATAAAAACGTCGCCGAGCCGTGGAAAGTTACTTTGGTGGACACCGGCATCGACGCGCAAACCGGCGGACGCATCAAGCGGGTGCAAAAATATGTCGGCACGGAGCGGTTTATGCTGACGTATGGCGACGGCGTCGGCGACGTTGATTTAGCGGCGTTGCTCAAACAACACGAGAAATCCGACAATACGGTAACGCTGACCGCCGTGCAACCCGGCGGGCGTTTCGGCGTTTTGGACATCGAAGGGAAAAATATCATTTCGTTTCGGGAAAAAACCAAAGAAGACGGCGGTTGGATTAACGCCGGCTTTATGGTCGCCGAACCGGCGGTGTTTGACCTTATCAAAGACGACGGCACGGTTTTTGAGCAGAAACCGTTGATGACGTTAAGTCAAAACGGCAAACTCGGCGCCTATCAACATCGCAAATTTTGGCAATGTATGGACACGCCGCGCGATAGAAATTTGTTGGAACAGTTGTGGCGAGAGAGCCGCTCGCCCTGGAAAGTATGGTGAACGATACGGTTGCGCCATTTCCGCCAAGCAACGGCAAACGCCGCCATGGTTAACGGTTAATTCGCTCGGCAATTTACCGGTTCGACTACCCGCCAGAGAACGATGATTGACCCCGCCAAACCCTACGATTTGACTTTTACGGTAACGCCGACTTATGAAAACAGCCGGTTGGATTTGTTCGTCAAAGCGATGGTGCCGTCGATGTCGCGGTCGAAAATCCAGCGCTATTGCGACGCGGAGCGGATTTTGGTCAACGACGAGCCGCGTCCCGACAATTGGCGCGTGCGGTTGGGCGACGCGGTTTTGCTGTCGTGCCGCGAGCCGGACAACGTCCGCGAAGTCGCCGAGCGCATCGCGGCGAATTTAATCATCATTTACGAAGACGACGACATTCTCGCCATCAACAAGCCCGCCGGCTTGGTCGTCCACCCCGCCGGCGTCCACCGCCACGACACGTTGCTCAACGGCTTGTATCGGCGTTATCGCGACATTTTGCCGCCGCATCAGCATATTCATTTGGTCAACCGCCTCGACCAATACACCAGCGGCATCATCCTTGCCGCCAAGCATCTCGCCGCCGACCGCTTTTTGTCGGAACAATTTGAATTTCGCCGCGTGCGCAAGACCTATTGGGCGCTCGCCACCGGCGTTATCGCCGCCGATTGCGGACGGCTGGATTTTCCGTTGGGACCGCTCGCGCCCGGACGGACGCGCCTGCAAACGGTGCGCGACGACGAACTCGGCAAAATCGCTTCGACCGAATTTCAGGTCTTGGAGAGATTCGCGCCGCAGGACGGCGATAACGGTTTGACGTGGGCGCAAATCAAGCCGCACACCGGACGCCAACATCAAATTCGCGTGCATTTGGCGCACGTCGGACATCCGCTGTTAGCCGACCACCATTACGGCGTGGCGAAGAAATTATTTTTCGACGACGGGACGCAAATCGCCCGCTACGCCCTGCACGCCGCCGAATTGATTTTTACGCATCCGAACCAAGAAGAAATGACGCTATCCGCGCCGCTCGCCGCCGATATGACCGCCGGCTTGGCGCGCCTCCGCGCCGGCGCGCCGCGCCGTTACGGCTGGTTCACGGTTGAGGACGAGTAAAAAAATTCCCGCTACGGCGGCGGCATTGCAGGGGGATTAGGGGCGAGGGCTTGGCGGTCGCCGTTTCTTGATTGCCTTAAAAAAACTTAATCGCCTTAAACCTCTTTTGCTAAAACCATTCCGGCAGTCGCCCCGCAGGGCGGCGGTCGGAATAATTTTAGCCAAGCCGGCAAACAAAAACGGCTCGCCGAAGCGAGCCGCGCGAAAAACGAAAAATTGGTAAGGGCGCAGGGATTCGAACCCTGGACCACCTCCTTAAAAAGGAGGTGCTCTACCGACTGAGCTACACCCTCAACCGTTTCGGCAAGTCGCGGAATAGTAGGACAACCGCGCCGCGAGTCAATGACCGTTCCGCCGGATTTTTCGCCGTTATTGACAGAAGCGCGACTTCTAATCAAATCAAAAATTTCCGCCGTTAATTTCCCCCGTTTAGAGGAGTTGCTATGAGCGCGCCCACGATGACGTTAGACGATTTGCGAGTTGACGCCGACCATTTGTATCGCGAGGAAGTGATTACCGACTTGCGCGCGGCGACGTTGCGGCGGTTGGTGCCGCTCACCGCCGACGGGCAAGACGACCCGACGCGACCGGTGCTTTTCACCGCGCAAACCAGCATCTATACGCAAATGGGAATGATTCCGCTGAACGCGGAATTGCAAGCCAAAGACGTGAAAAGCGCCGTCGTCGAATTTCCGGGCGCCATCAAAAAAGCGATGGACCAATTGATGAACGAAGCCCGCGAAATCCAACGGCAGGAAGCGTCGCGCATCGTCGTCCCCGACAGCCACACCGCCAGCCGGATTCAGTTGAGTTAGGGCAGTGGGCAGAGGTTGCCAAGCGCTTGCGAATTTGAAAATAAAACTCCGCCACTGCCCACTCGTCCCCGAAAGCCCCATTAAAAATCAGGAGAAATTATGACCGACTTAAATTTCCCGCGCTGGGAAGGATTGACTTTTGACGACGTGTTGTTGGTGCCGCAAAAAAGCGAAATCGTGCCGGCGAAAGTCAGCACGCAAACCCTGTTCTCCCGCCGTATCGCGCTGAACATTCCGATTACCAGCGCCGCGATGGACACCGTTACCGAAGCGAAAATGGCAATCGCGCTCGCCCAGCAGGGCGGCATCGGCATCATTCACAAAAATATGCCGGCGGCGGCGCAATGCGAGCAGGTGAACCACGTCAAACGAAGCGCCAACGGCATCATCACCGACCCGCTGACGTTGCGGCAGGACGAAAAAGTCGCGAGCGCGCTGGCGGTCATCGAAAACCGCCAAATTTCCGGCATTCCGATTTTAGACGAACACGAGCGCCTCGTCGGCATCATCACGCGCCGCGATTTGCGCTTCATCACCGACGGCGATATTCCGATTAAAAACGTGATGACGGCGATGCCGCTCGTAACCGCGCCCGCCGCGACGACGCTCGAACAAGCCAAGAAAATTCTGACCGCCAACAAAGTCGAAAAATTATTGCTGGTCAACGGCGACCAACTCGCCGGTCTCATCACCATTCGCGACATCAACAATATGAGTCATTATCCGCTGGCGGCGCGCGACGAACGCGGACGCTTGCGGTGCGGCGCGGCGGTGGGCGTGGGCGACGACGAGCGCGTCGCGTCGTTAGTCGAAGCCGGCGTCGATGTGGTCATCGTCGATACGGCGCACGGTCATTCGCAAAACGTCATCGACGCGGTCGCGCGTTATCAAAAAGCGCACGGCGGGAAAATCGACATTGTGGCGGGCAACATCGCCACGGCGGAAGCGGCGACGGATTTAATTCGCGCCGGCGCGGACGCGGTGAAAGTCGGCATCGGACCGGGGTCGATTTGCACGACGCGCATCATCGCCGGCGTCGGCGTGCCGCAGTTGTCGGCAATTTGGGCGGTGGCGCAGGTGGCGAAAAAAGAAAACGTGCCGATTATCGCCGACGGCGGCATTCGGCAGTCCGGCGATATTGTCAAGGCGCTCGCCACCGGCGCGCAAACGGTGATGCTCGGCGGACTGCTCGCCGGCACGGACGAGGCGCCGGGCGAAATGTTCATCAATCAGGGACGCGCCTATAAAAGTTATCGCGGGATGGGGTCGCTCGGCGCGATGACGCAAGGAAGCGGCGACCGTTATCAACAGAGCGGCGTCGCGAGCGACAAAATGGTGCCGGAGGGCATCGAGGGGCGGGTGCCGTGCAAAGGACCCATCGAGCCGTTTGTCTATCAACTTATCGGCGGCTTGCGGAGCGGGATGGGCTATATGGGCGCGCCGACGATTGAGGACTTGCAGGCGCGCGCGAAATTTATCCGCATCTCCAACGCCGGCTTGCTCGAAAGCCACCCGCACGACATCCAAATCACCAAAGAAGCGCCGAATTACCGGATTGAATAGAGCAGAGTTGAGAGTTGAGAGTTGAGATTCCGTTTTTTTCCCGTTTCTTAAAATCCTTAATCCGCTTAAATTCTTTACCTAACCGCCTCACGGCAACTGCTCGACCAGCCGCGCCAGCACACCGTTGTAGAGCCAATACATTATCGACAGCCCGACCAGCGGCGCGGTTACGCAGACCGCGACCAGCGCCGCGCGGCTTAACACGAAACTTTTACCCGCGTCCGCGCCGCCGAGCCGCGCCGACAGCGGTTGCGCGGCGGGATAGGCGCTTGCGAATGCGACGCGGCTGGCGGCGGTCTCCGGCGAAAAACCGAGCGCCGAACGGCACGCCGCCAAGCGGATGCCTTGCCATTCATTGCGGTCCGCCGGTCGATAATAATTGCCGTGAAAATCCAACGCCAAACACAGCGCATAGACCGCGACGAGGTCGCTTTGCGCCGGACGGAGCGCGCTCAAACGCTGATAAAATTCTTCGCCCGCGTTGGTCGTGCTGAAATGCAGCCACTGCAATTCCGCCGATGGCCAGCGTTTTTTTTCGTGCCAGCGCGAATTGCTGATTTTTTCGTCCACCCACGCGCAGACCGCGAATTTCGCCGTTTCATAATCGTCGCGCGAAAAATTGTGGCGAATAGCCGTTTCTTTGCTCGCCCCGATTAACCGCTGATAAACGTCCCGCACCGCCTCAAACGAAAAATCGTCGTCGTCCGACTCGTTTTTATCGCCGGATTTTTCGCCGTCCTTGCGCTTCGACGGCTTGCGCCCCGCCGGCGCTTTTAATAAATCGGTCAGCGACGGGACATCCGTTTTCGGCGGCGGCGGCGTTCCCGCCGGCGGCGCTCCCGCGGGCGCGCCGACGGGCAAACCCGCGGGCGGGCGCGGCAGACGTCCGCTCGCGGAGGCGTCAAATTCCGCCTCCACGTCGTCGAGTTCGTAACGTTCGAGGAAGTTCAACGTGTAGGTAAAAATATCGCCGAAACAATCGAGTAGTTGCATCGCGTTTCCTTGTTTGCCGTTCGTTGCAAGAGCCGAAAGAACAATTAAAAATTACAAATTAAAAATGGCGGAATGGATTAAAAATGCGCGAAGCGAATTTGATAATCAAACTCCACAATTTCTAATTTTTAATTTGATATTCATCCATTGCTCTGCAACGCCAACTCCACGCTCAAATCTTCCGGCGAGCCGTCCCAGTAGAGCGCCACCGTGCCGTCGCGCAGGGCTTCCTGCCATTCGGCGTTGCGCGGTTCGAGGTAAAAATACACCGCGTCGGTCAAGCGCGGCACGCCTTGCGGCGGATACGGAATTTCCGTCAGCCGCGCGCCGCTGACAAAGCGCGTCCGCAAGTCCTCGATGCGCCCCGCCGCCGCGACTTTCACCACCGTCATAAAAGCGTCGCGCACCAATTCTTTCGCCGCCGCCGTCCGCACGATAAGGAAATAATTGCCTTGCGCGTCCGTCATTTCTTCGGACAGCGCGGCGGCGTAAATGCCGTCGCTCATCGGCTTCAGCCCGACCACGCTTTCGGAACTGAGAATCAACTCGTCGAGCAACACCGCCAGCACCCGTTGCGCCGCGTTAAACGTGTCGTAAAGATTGCGGTGGTCATACGCCGGCAATCGCCGCTCGCCCGTCGCGTCCTCGCCGCTCGCGAAAACATAATCGGAAAAAACGCTGAGCCGCCCGCACAACGTCGCGAGCGCGGTGTAAAGATGCCACGGATGAATGTCCGGCGCGGCGAGCAATTGCGCCAGTTGCGGCACGGCTTCGGCGAGCGCCTGCATACCCATCACTTGCAATAAATCCGCCGAGGCGAACGCCGCGTTTTTCATTCCGCGCCGCGGTTTGCGCTCCTCGAACAAGCGGCACCGCCCCGCGACCATATCGTGGACTTGCCGCAACATTCCGGTCAATTCCGGCGTCGCGCCGCACGACACCGCCGGCGGAATGAACCGCGCGCCGACGCGGATTTCTTTGCCGGAACGGACGAGTTGCGCGAGCGGAATCACTTCGTAATCGTTCAACGCCTGCTCTTCGGTTTGCCAGAGCAAACGCAATGAAAATTTCATCCGGCGCACCTGCGCTTCGGGTCCGCCGCCATACCAGTCGTTCATTGTTTCCGCGTCGGACGCGACCGCCAAGCGCGTCGGCGCGTCGGCGCTTTCCACGTCGTCAACCACCGTAACGTTCGCCGCGACCGGATTCCAGCGGCGCAGTCCGAGATACACGGTGAACGGTCCGTCGCCGGACGCCCAGTCCGCCAGAAACGACCGCGCGGGCAAAACCGCGTTGCCGGGAAACCGCGCGAACGTCCCGCCGGGGAATAAAAAACTGCCTTCGCTCAACCCGAAACTGCCGGTCGCGAGCCAGTCCGTCCGAATGGCGAGATGACCGACGCCCCAAAAATGCGGTTGCAGAAATTGCAAAAACGGCGCGTGACGCGCCGCTTCGTAGAGGTCGTTCAGTTGAAAATGTTGCGGCTGTAAAAATAAACCGTGATGCCAAAAAACGGGGCAGGATAAGTCCATTGGGGGATTCCTTTTTTTTTGAGAATCTTAAGCGGCTTAAGAATCTTGAAATTCTTAAGAAAGATAATGCTATTTCTTGTCCTTCGCCCCCGTCGATTTTGTCGCGCTTAACACGGCGGCGGGTCCTAACGCCAAATCAATGGTTATCGCCTTGTCGTCAGCGGCGGGCAATTGATACGCCAACACGCATTTTTTCGCGTCTAAATTGTAGTAGGCGGCAATCACGCCGACCCAGCCGGTATTCGGGACGAGGTCGCGATATTCGGTGATTTTCGCGCCGGGCTGAATGTCAATCACTTCCACGCGCAAGACGCCTTCGGTTTTCAGCGCGTCGTCGAGAAATTTTAGGCACGCTTCGTTTGACCCCTTGGCGGCGGTCAGCGGTTTGTCCTTTTCCGTTTGCACGACGTAGAGCGCGACGACGTGCGCGCGCTGATTGTATTGATTCAAATCGGTCGTCGAACGGATTGACAGTTTTAAGCCGTGCGCCTGTCCGGCAAACGGCGGCGGCGGCGTGGATAAACTACAAGCGTTTAAGGTCAGCCCGATTAAAAACAAGCCGAGGGTTCGCATTATGGCGGCGCGCATTTTTCTTGCTCCTTCCCTTTTCTATCGGACAAGCCGCGCCGCGAACTAAAAATTTCTTCTGAATGAAGTTGGCGAAACCGGCGAAACGAAAAAGCGCGAAACGGTAAGTGGAGGGCGCGGGGGAGGGTAGTTGATAGTTTTTAGTTGGTAGTTTTTAGTTATGGAAAAACGCCGATTGAAAATGCTCTATTCAATTGCCACGCGCTTTAGCGCGTGGATAGCGTTAAAAAATGACCGGCTTTAGCCGAATGGTTTCTTTGGGCTAAAGCCCATTTCTTTTTTAACCGCCCATCACGCCCTAAAGGGCGTGGCAATTGAATAGAGCAACCGCAATCAATAATTACTCCGGGTCTTTCGCGCCTCCGTGCGACGCTTGCTTTTTAGATTTGGCAACAACTTTGAATATAGGATTTCGGGAAAAACCCATGTTCCGCATCCTCATTATTATCGCTTTGGCGTTGCCGGTGTTGGCGCTCGGGTTGCTCGGCATCGTGTGCCAGCGCACCGGCGCGTTGACCGCGTGGTTTGGCGAAGAATCCGCGCCCGCGCGGCTGTCCGTCGGCACGGTGGCGCCGGAGGACTTGGATTGTTTATTCCAGCAAGCCGTGCCGGAGTCGGTGCGGCGCGAACAGGAAATCCGCGGTTTCGGCGGGCGAACGGCGGGCGAATACGCCATCGTCTCCCTGCCAACGCCGCCGCCGTTTGTCCATAATTTTGCCGGCGACGGCGCGAACAAAAAAATTATCTGGCAAGACGGCGACACGCTTTATTACGACGAAGCCAAACCGACGCCGACCGCCAAGCCGTCGCGAATGATTCCCCATCGCGACCATTCGGCGACGCCCGCGTCCGCCGCGTCCACGCCGCCGGATTGCCCGGAGTGCGGGATTCTCGCCGCCGCGAGCGGCAACAGCGTGGAATTTGCGTATCCGGCGGCGCGCGACGGTGAAATTTCCGACCCGGCGAAAGTGAAAAACGACGACTTGTATAAACTGCTTCTGCAACCGACGAATAAGAAACAGAGTTATCTGGACCTCGCGCTGAAATTGGATTATCGCAAAGTCAAAGAAGCGCCGTCGTATATGACCGGCATCCCGACGCGGATTTCGACCGAGGCGATGGTCGCGCAAATGTTGGATTGGTCGAATTATCTCGCGCCGCGCCCGCCACTCGCGACGGAGAAAAAGCCCGCCGGCGACGAGGCGTTAAACCCGACTATTTATCACGGGCTAAAGTTTCGCCTGACGCCGTATTATTTGCGCACCGATTTCGGCGCGGCATATAAATTGCCGAGTAGCAAATGGGACGAATACGGCGTGTTGCTCGGCGCGGGTTATTACCACAACCGGTTGTCGTTTGAATTTCAGATGCCGCTCGAATACAACTCGTTCGACGGGCAAATTCGCCGCGACTGCTTTTTCCGCGTCGCCAATATCTTTACCGGTCGCGTCGATATTCTCCGCGAAACGTTCGGCAACGCCCTCGATTTATACGCCGGCATCGACGGCTTTTACGATTGGATTTTCGGCGACACCGCTTATATGAAAGACACTTTTCAATACGGCGCGGGAGCGTTTCTCGGCGCGCGCAAAAACCTGAAATACGTAATTCCGGCGTTTTTTGCGAGTTTGCAATCGACGCTGAATCGTCCGCAAGATTACCGCCTGACCGACCCGGCGATGATTGGTCAAGCGCCGCTCAACGCCCAAGGTCAAACGCCGTTTCCGTTAGATTCCGAACAGACGCTGTTGTCGCTGAACCTCGCCGTCGGCGTGCCTATCGGGCAGAAAATGTTGCTGACGCCGGGATTTTATTACCACAACGCGCTCGGCTCCAAACGTCAGGAAAACACCGGTTGGAGCGAATACCGCGTTGATTTTTCATTAGCGATGAATCCCGACACGGTCATCAACGTTCGGCTTGGCGCGGAAGGCGACCCGTTGAAAACGTGGCACCTCGGCGGCGGACTGGACTTGCGGGTGAAGTTTTAAGCGAGTGAGCAGTGATTAGTGAGCAGTGGTCAGTAACCGCTTGCGCCTCTCCACTGCCCACTACTCACTGCCCACTGAAACAATGCAATACCCTTCCCACGCCCCCATTATGACTCAAGACGAATCGCCGCCGGCGCTGATATTGTTGGCGGCGGGGACGGTGGAATTTTTTTGGGAAGACGGCAGTCCGTTTCACGTCGTCAATCGACCGGGCGCGATAATCGACGCTTCGCTACTGTGTCCGTCGTTGGACGCTCCTCCGGTGAGCGCCCGCGCGGGCGTGGACGGCGCAACGGCGTGGAGCGTGGCGCCGGAACAACTGCCCGATTGCCAATTGGCGCCATCGGCAGTCGGGACAAGCGGGGCGCCCGCGCCGGTCGGCAACGACGGCGAGCCGGTTGATGCCGCGCAATTGATAGAACTTTTTTGCGAAACGATAACCCGACAGTTGTCGCTGTTGCGGCAACTGCACCAATTGCGCCAACGTTTAGACCGGTCATTGCGGCATTTTATCGAAGAAGGCGAAGCCGTGTTGCGGGCGCGAGAACGCCACGGACGCGGCTATGTGGAATTGGCGTCCATACCAACCGAACCGGTCGAAAATTTCCGGCGGTTGCTACCGCCGCCGCCGCGCGCCTTCGACGACCGACCGGCGGCGGGTAGCCGGCAAGCCAAACCGCATGGACGAATTTATCAATTTGCCGACGGCAAGACGATTCGTTGGGGCGAAGATATGCCGGCGGGGGTCTATTCGATATTGACCGGCGCGGTCGAATTGTTTTTCTGCGGCGCGCCGCTTGATTATTTAGACGCCGGCGATATTTACGGCGCGGCGTCAGCGTGGGCGCAAGCGTATTCGGCGGAGCCGCGCGGCGAATCGACCGGCTATCAGCGCGCGCGCGGCGAGACGCAATTGCAATTAATCGCCGCTAATTGGGACGAATTTGCGGCGATGCTGACCGACCCGACCTTGCGGCAAACCGTGTTGCGGCGATACGCGGAGCGATATGAAAATTTGCTGTATTTGACGGCGTTGGTGCGCCGCAATATCGGCGGCGTTTGCGACCGCCTTGACGGCAACG
This sequence comes from Planctomycetota bacterium, assembly GCA_031261425.1. Lineage (GTDB taxonomy): Bacteria > Planctomycetota > SZUA-567 > SZUA-567 > SZUA-567 > MS499-59. Next base: position 64,649 of record JAISJR010000017.1, on the reverse strand, counting down.
GTCTCAGCCGCGGCGCGAAATCCTGCTTCGCTTTTTTTCGCGCCGTCGAAGCGGGCTTGCCGGTCGAAAAAAAACGAAGCGCTTACCTTCGGCAATTCACCGCGCAATTGCGGGCGGAGGCGGACGCGCTTATCCGCCAACCAACACCGTAGGACAACCCGCGACAATCGTGCCGCCGTGCGCGCAGGCGTCGCCCATTCGCGCCAACGGCACTTTTCCCGCCAATACCGTCGCCGACCCCTTGACCACCGCGTCGGGCGGTCCGACGCAAACCGCCGCGCTCCCGACTCCCGCCGCCGGCATTTTGCCGATTAACACCGTCGGCGCCGAGGGCGAAACGACATGTCCGCCGACGTGCGGTATCGGCGGCACCCCCGGCGTAACCAGCGGACAAACATGCATATCAGTAACTCGCGCCGCCGGCTGTCCCATGGTTTTCTCCTTAAAAATGGCGAACGAAACGAACGCATATTAGGCGATTAAGGGAAGAGGGAAAAGGGAAAAGTTGAAAGTTCAGATTGCGCTTTTTGCGTTTCTTAAACTCTTAAAAACCTTGTTCCCCTTAAACCCTTTATCCTTTTCCCTAACTCCTATTCCCTAATCCCTGCTTTTCCCTCTCGCCTTTTCCCTTCTCTTGCCCCTCTTCCCAATCGGCGAAGGCGGCGGGCGGCAGGATGTCACGGAGTTCCGCGGCAAGGTCTTGCCGCAAGGTAAAAACTCCGTCGCGATATTCTTTTTGCCGCCGTTCAAGTTCCACAAAAAACGCGGTGAACGCCCGCTCGGCGCGTTCGTGCCCGCCGGCGGACAATTGATATTGCGCCGCCATTTTTTGCGCGGCTTCGACGGCTTCGCGCGGCGTCGGGCGGAGCAACAAATAAGTCGCCGCCATTTTGGTTTTCGCCGTTTCCACCACTTCGCGCGGGAAAATCTGCGTTTTGCGCGTCGCGGGCTCACCCGCCGCCAAACCGGTCATCGTTTCGTCAAGTTTCGGCATCGCCAATTCTCCCTGAATTATTTGCGCCGCGTCTATTCCGCGCCGGCGGACCATTTCCTGCAAACTTCGCCGCGCCCGCGTCAAACGCATCCGTGTCGCGTCAAGCGTCCAACCCAACGTGGCGGCAATTTGCGGGGCTTCATAACGGTCGTAATAAGTGAGCGTCAACGCCAGCCGGTCGTCGGGTTTGAGTTCGCTTAACAGGTCGAACAAGGTCGGCGACGGTTCGGCTGGCGCCGGCGGCGCGGCGAGCGTGTCGGCTAAATCTTCCGGCAAAGGGCGGGTGCGGGAATGAGCGCGTTTTTCCCAGAAACGAAAACCGATTTTGCGGGCTAACGCCGTCAAGAAATGCGTTACCGGCGCCTCGCCGCGATACCGCGCCATTCCCAGAAAAAACTGCACAAAGACCTCGTGCGTCAAGTCCTCGTGTTCGGCGGGGACGCGGCTGAAACGCCACATTATTTTTTCGACCAATTGCTGATGCCGCTCGACCAACGTCGTAAAAGCCGTTTCGTCGCCGCCTTGCGCCGCCGCCATTAGTTCGGCGTCCGATTGGGGAGTGGGAGGCGCCATAGAGTTGAAAAAGGGAAAAGGGAAAAGGGAAAAGGGAAAAGGGAAAAGGGAAAAGGGAAAAGGGAAAAGGGAAAAGGGAAAAGGGAAAAGGGAAAAGGGAAAAGTTGCGCGCCGTTTTCAATAGCCCCACGCTTTAGCGTGGGGCTATTAACCGCGTAATTTCAACTCTCAACTCTAAACTCTCGTTACCCGCCCTTTTCGCTCGGCAATTTCGTGACCAAACGGAGCGACGCGGTCAGACCTTCCAATTGATAGTGCGGTTTCAGGTAGAAGGTCGCGCTGTAATAGCCGGGGTTGCCTTCGACATCTTTCACCGTTACCTCCGCCGCCGACAACGGATAACGCGCTTTGACTTCTTCGCTCGCCGACGGGTCTGCCGTTACATAGTTCATAATCCAGTTGTTGAGATATTTTTGCATATCGTCGCGACTCTTGAATGAGCCGATTTTGTCGCGCACCATACACTTCAAATAATGCGCGAAACGGTCCACCGCGAAAATATACGGCAGACGCGCCGACAAATTGGCGTTGCCCGTCGCGTCCGGGTCTTCGTATTCCGTCGGTTTGTTCAACGTTTGCGCGCCGATAAACACCGCGTTGTCGCTCCCCTTGCGGTGGCACAGCGGCAGAAAGCCGTTTTTCGACAACTCGGCTTCGCGCCGGTCGGTAATCGCGATTTCCGTCGGGCATTTCATATCCACGCCGCCGTCGTCGGACGGGAAAGTATAGACCGGCAAATTCGGCACCAAGCCGCCGCTTTCCACGCCGCGAATAGAAGAGCACCAGCCGTATAACTTAAACGAGCGGTTGATGTTCGCGCCCATCGTGAACGCCGCGTTCATCCACGTGAAATCCTCGTGTTTATTCGCGGTTTCCTGACAAGCGAATTCTTCCACCGGATTGGTGTTCGGACCGTAAGGCAACCGCGACAACACGCGCGGCATCGCCATTACGAGATAACGGCTGTCGTCGCTTTCGCGCAAACTCCGCCACGCCGCGTAATCCGGCGTTTGGAAAATTTTCGTCAGGTCGCGCGGGTTCGCCAATTCCTGCCAACTGTCCAAATTAAACGCTTTCGGCGACGGCGCGGCAATAAACGGCGCGTGCGCGGCGGCGCCGATTTTCGCGAGTTCGCCCAACATCTGCACGTCCGGCGCCGAATTGTCAAAATAATAATCGCCAATCAAACAGCCGTAGGGTTCGCCGCCCAACGTGCCGTATTCGTTTTCGTAAATCTTTTTGAACAGCGGGCTTTGGTCCCACGCGGTGCCTTTGAATTTTTTCAACGTTTTCGCGAGGTCGTTTTTGCTGACGTTGAGCACGCGGATTTTCAGCGATTCGTCGGTCTCGGAATTGTTGATTAAATAGTGCAAGCCGCGCCACGTGCCTTCGAGTTTCTGAAAGTCGGGATGGTGGATAATCGCGTTGACCTGCTGGGACAATTTTTTGTCGAGTTCGGCAATCATCGCCTCAATCGTGGTAATCGCGTTGTCCGGCACGATGTTCGCGCCCGCCAACGCCTGCGCCGCCAACGTGGTAACGGCTTCCTGCACCGCCGATTTCGCTTCGGTGGATTTCGGCTTAAATTCCTGGTCTAACAGCGCGGAAAAATCGTCCGCCGAGACCGTTTCGACCGGCGCTTGCGCCGCCGCGGCTTCTGCTTCTGCCATAGTTTTATCTCCTGTGGTTTAGTTAATCGGGGTTATCGTCAATGGTTGAGGTAATGGAAATTAAAAATTACAAATTAAAAATTAAAAATGGCGGAATGGATTAAAAAAATACGCGAAGCGAATTTGATAATCAAACTCCACTATTTTTAATTTTTAATTCTTAATTTTTAATTGCTCTTACTGCGCCGCCGTCGCGTCGCCGCCCGCGTCTTCTTTTTTCGCCGCCGAAGCCAATGTTTGCAGAAGCGTCGGGTCTTGCAGGACTTTTTTAATCAATTCTTCGGCGCCGGCTTTGCCGTCCATATACGACAGCAAATTGGCGAGTTGCGTGCGGGCGTCTAAAAGTTGCCGCAATCCTTCGGTTTTTTGGATAACTTTCGCCGGCGAAAAATCGTCCATACTCGCAAACGTCATCTCCACCGGCAGATTGCCCTCGCCGGTAACCGTGTTTTCCACCGTGAACGCCACGCGCGGCTTGACGGCTTTAAGCCGGTCGTCGAAATTGTCCACGTCGATGTCGAGAAATTTCCGGTCTTCGACGTTCGGCAACGCCTCGGCGGGTTTGCCGGACAAGTCCGCCAGCACGCCGGTAATGAACGGCAAATTAACTTTCTTTTCCGAGCCGTAGAGTTCCACGTCGTATTCGATTTGCACCCGCGGCGCCCGATTGCGCCCGACGAATTTTTGTCCGCTGTCGCCCATTGGTTTTCCTCCGTTTTGGTATGGTTGTTTATGATAGAGTAGTTTGATAATCTAATTACAAATTAAAAATTAAAAATTAAAAATTGTGGAGTTTGATTATCAAATTCGCGAAGCGTAATTTTTAAGTCCACTCCGCAATTTTTAATTTTTAATTTGTAATTTTTAATTCTTTTTCAGCCGTTCGTTTCCGCCGGCAAAATTTCCTTAATTTTTAATTTTTAATTTGTAATTTTTAATTCTTTTTCAGCCGTTCGTTTCCGCCGGCAAAATTTCCTTGCCCATCACCACGCTTAACCGCTCGATGCTGTCCGGCGAGAGTTCGCTCATCAACGCCACGAAATTCATATCGACCATTTTCAGCGCCCGTTTCAATAAAAACGGCACCGGACTGCCGGGCTCGCAACCGTCGTAATAGGCAATCATTTTTTTCAGCGTTCGCGCCACGTCGCCGCGATTGCGAATTTTCCCCGATGCGCCGCCCCCTTCGTCGCCGCCGACTTCGACGGCTTCAGCGTCAACTTCCGCGTCCGCGCCGGTCATTTCCCGCCAGCGCCGGTCAACTTGTTGCGCGGTCTTTTTCAGCAAATTGGCGACCACGGACAAATCCGGCGTCGGGTTGTTGCCCGCTTTGTCCGCGAGGATTTTGCCGATATGGTCGAACGTGTCGCGCGCGCGAAACAGCGTGTCCCGCAACGTCGCGACCGCGTCGGCGCCGACGTCCATAAACACGGCGTTAATCAACGTTTCGTCGGGCGCGCCGGCGGCGGACGGCGGAATTTCGCCGGCGACCACCAGTAAATCGCGCAAGGTAACTTTGCCGACCGCGCGGCTTTGCAACAGCACGGCGTCGCGCAAATTGCCGGCAAAATTCAGCGAATCGTCAAACGCGCCGGGCGCCGCCGAGAGCGAGGCGAACGTGTTGAGCCGTTCGACTAAATCCGTCGGGTCGTCGGGGTCGGGCGTCGGGTAAAAGTGGTCCCAGAGATTATCGACGTAATCGCCGACGACGGCTAAACCGGCGGCGTAACCGGCAAGTCCGTCGATTTGCAATTCGGCGAGGGCGAGATAAACGGCGAGGCGCAAGTCGCGGGTGCGGGGGGCGAGAGCGAGACAGGCGTCGCGCAGGGCGCGCCAGTCCGGCGGTTCGCCGTCGATGACGGCGTCGCCCATAACTTGCTGGGGCTTGCCGGCGGCGATGGCGGCGACTTCGAGAAATTTCGGGTCATACTCCAAATTCTCGCCCGCCGGCTTGTCGCCGACAAGCGGCGCGCCAAACGCGGAAAAGTCCAATTCTGGCATTTTAAGTTTTGTCCCGTTGAGGCGGTCGGAAAGCCGACCGATGAGAAATAAAAGTTACGCGACAACCCCAAATGTTATGAATGGCGGAGTAATTATCAAATCGCGCTTCGCGAATTTTTAGACGGTGAAAGAGCGCGACGGCGAGATTTTCATTTTCGGCGTGTTAGTCGAAAAAGCGTATAAGCGCGGCACGGACGCCGACAGCTCGACGATTAAACGTTGGGCGGCGAAACATCTTATCGAACCCCGCCACCGGCAAATCGCCGCCACCGGCTTGGCGCGGTTAGACCGCAAACGCGCGGCGCTGTTGCAAGAAATAACGCTGTTTCCCGCGACGGAATAAACGAATAAAATTGAATTGGCACGGCGTTACGGGTAAAATACCGTCTTAATTTTTTGACCACTTTTAGAATAAGGAGAAAAGCAATGCCTGCCACTTTAACCGCGCCGCGAGAACTTCCGGCAACGTTCGACGATGACGAAGACGACAATCCGGTCGTTTATCCGCGCAGTAAAATCGGTGTAATCCGTATGGACTTCTTCAACAAATGCCAAGACGCCGCGCTTGCCGCTTATCGTCGCGGCGCGAGCGGAGAAGAAATCGACAGAATTACCGCCCCGATACCGATGCCGGCGGCGTGCGCTTATGTTTATGCGGAAAATCACGGCAAAGACGCATTGCTCGCGACCGGCGCTGACCTGACGCTCGCCGACGAACGATTCGGTGAGGGTTGGCTCGAACAATTTACCGGTGACACTTTGTTAGATAAACTTTTGGGAAAGGGATGGGGCGATGAACCTGCATACAAGTAAGGCGATAATCGCCGAAGCGGAACGCTTAAAGAAGTTGCAACAAGCAGAATTCTCGGCGATACAACCGACTAATTCCGCTCACAAACGTGGAATGGCGCTTGCCCGTTATGAGAAATTAGCCGTTGAGATAGCCGATTTTATCCGCCAAGAAGTCATCCCCACCAAGAACGCCGACTTGATGTTGGCGGTGAGCTCGACGTTTGCCAGAATAGAATTGCTCGCGCGTCCGGACGATTCTTTGCTCAACAGTAGTTTGCAAAACTCCGTTAAGCAATGCGCCCAAGCGATGAAATCTCGCAAAGCGAATATGCGCGACCTCGCTTCTTTCGCAATTTACGAAGCGAGTTATCAAGACAGCCAACGCACGCCCCACACGCCCACCGGCGCACCCATTGACGCCGTGCATAAATTCGTGTCGGCAGAACGCGCTCGCCATAATAACTCTCAACTGGGAAGGACGCTTGCACCGGCTTTAATTGAGGAAGCCAAAGTCAATATCGATTTATGCGACGCGCTTCTCCGCCAACATAAAATCGAACAGCGTGCTTGGCTGGCGAAATTGCAGGAACAGCAAAACAGCGTATCCATCCAAAAATCACCGGACATTTCTCCGCGCCGACGCGACAAGGGCGCTTCTCGTTAATTCGTTCTGCCGCGCATTTTTTTTTGCGTATAAAATATCGCAATGAAAACACCGCCGCAATGACGTTATTCCCAATAATGGAATAAAAAAGGAACAACCCTAATAGACACTCTCGATACCGTCTTAAATGAAGCGGCGACCGGCGTAAATTTTAATGGTTAATTGCTTTCTCACCGCCCGTTTAACACCGTCGCCGAATACCACAGCGCCGAAGAGGTCGGGCGGGAATCGTCTTTATTTTTTAACCGCTCGGCGGCTGACGGCGGCTCGCCGCGGCTTTCACGAATGTCAACATTCACCGCGCCGCGTTCACTGTCGCGTTCACCGCTACGCGCCTCGCCGCGCGGCGTCCCGGTAAATTGAAATTCGTCTTTGAAGGGCAATTCGTTTTTTATCACCTCGACGCTAACCGCCGTATCGTAGGGCGGCATCAGCCACTCTTCGGCGTCGGGTAGCCAATCGCGCGGCGTGCCGTTGTGGGGCGTGCCGTTGCGCGGTTTGCCGCCCGCGTTGCCGCGTTCGCGCCATTCGACCGCGTTGATAAATTCGACATCGCCCGCCGCGAGCGGCGAGATTGCTTCGTCGAGCGGCGAGAGGTCTTCATTTTTTTTCGCCGCGACCGCGACTACCGGCTCTTTGATTGCCGGCAACGGCGCGTCCTTTTTCGCCGCCGCGTCCGCCGGCGAATTGGCGGCGCGAAATTCGTTTTGCCATTCGTCGAAATTCGGCGCGATTTGTCCGGGGGCGTTGACTTCGACCAAATTGTTCAGGCGCACAATCGCCTCCAACTGCGCCGGTTCAAACTTATACGAGACGCGCAAATAATTGACGCACATTTCGCGCAACTGCGCCGCCGCTTCGGGAAATTCTTCCGGTTTGAAAACCCGCGTCCCGTCGGTAAATTCGCCGCAAAAACGCGCGAAGCCGAACGGTCCGTCGTAGGTTTTAATCAACGCGAAAGTCGGAAATTCCAAGCGCAATTCGACGCGCCCGTCTTCCGCCGGTTTCCAGATAAATTGGCGCGACGCCGGATAATTAAGATTGCGCAAGGTCTGCGGACCTTCCGCCGCGTAAAGCGTCAACGTTACGCCGAGCGGCAAAGTTACGGCGCGTTCGTTCACGTCCACCGGCAATGCCGTAACGTTCAGATGATATTGCGGCTTCATACTCCAACCGCCTTTGGCGCCGTTGACCAACGCCGCGCTCAAGAGGTCGTAATTCAACGGCAAGGTGTAGCCGGACACGGTTTTCGGCTGAAAATTCTGCGCCGCGCTTCCCGCGAAAAATGTTTCGCCGACCTCTTTGAGCCACTTCCAAACCCGCCCGTTTTTCCGGTCAAATAATTCCTGCGGCACGTTCGGCGGCGGCACCGCCGATAAGCCCGCCAGCACCGCGTCGTTCCACGATTTCGCCGCGACTTGCGCCGCCTCATACAAATTATACGCAACCACCAAGTCCAGGGTCCCACGCGCGCACCGCCAAATTATTTGCTCTTCCGCCGTCGCGTTGCTCCGGTTTAACGCTTTCTCAAACGCCGCGAATTGGTCAACGGCTTGTTTGAGCGAATTCATCGCGTCGGCTTGATTGGGGAGCGTCGCCGTCGGCAACGCTTTGCCGCCGAACAGCGTCGCGACTTTGGCGTAAGCGAGTTCCCGCGACAAATTCCCCGGCGGCGGACCTGAGCGCAACAACCCCTGGCAATACGCGCCGAACGCGGCGGACGGATTGACCGCCATTTGCGGCGTGGCGAGCGGCGCCGGCACCCGTTGCACCAAACTTTTAAGTTGCGAAGCGTAATTGAGCGCCGTGTTCGCGTAGGAAGTCGAAGCGCCGATAAATTTTGCCGTTAGCGTATTGACGCGGTATTGACGATATTCGAGGACTAAACGCATCCATTGCGGCAGTTGCGCGATGTCGTTGCCGGAAATTTGCAACACGTCCGTCAGCAGGCGGTCTAAAAAGTGTTCGTAAGGTCCGTTCAGCGCCGCGCTCAAACCGGCGAGATATTTCATTTCTTCTTCCGTCGCGATGTCGCCGCGCCCCGACGGCATTTGCGCGGCGAAACGCAACCACGCGGCATACGCCTGTTGTTTATAGGCGCGAAACGCGCGCTCGGCGCGCTCGCGCATATCGGCGCGCAACGTCCGGCGCTCCACGTCGTCCATTTCCGCCGCGAACAGCGCGTCGTCGATTTGCCGCACGAAGGCGACAATCTCTTTACTGCCCGCCGCCGTGTAGCCGCGCGGCAAATAATTTTCCGCGTCGCCGCCCGCCCCCTGCCAAAAATCGCCGAGACGCACGTCCGTTAGCGTTTCCAACTGATTAACCCACGGCGTCAGCCAATCGAGCGAGCGCCAGCCCGACCGCAACAGCCCGACCAATTCGCGGCTAAGCGCCTGCGTTTCTTCCGCCGCCAGCCCGCGGTCGCGCCACGCCAAATAATACTGCGCGTATAAATCGTGAAACAATTCGCCGGCATCGGGCGACAACGCGGCGCCGACCGCGCGCCAAATACCGGCGGACGGCGCCGGATAACGCGCCAGCGTGTTCGCCGAGATTTTGCCCGCCGCCACTTGCCGCGACAAATTCACCCGCCGCACCAAATACTCGTAAAACGCGCCGAAACGCGGCGCAAAATCCGCGCCGTCAGCGCGGTTCAACGGCTGGTCGCGCGTGATGCGCAAGTCCAACACGTTAATCACATATTGCCGGAATTGGCGGGTGAAATCCGCCGCCGCGCGCCGCTCGTAACGCGACAAGCCGTTCATCCCGAACCAGCGCGTCCACCACGCGCCGCGATTTTCCGCCGATAAATTTTGCCAATAGCGGCTCGATTCGTTCAGGTGATACAAGACGCCCGCCATTTCCGCGCCGCTCGGCAATTGCCGGATTTGCTCCGGCGGATAATCGGGCAGAACGGCGAGCGTGTCTTGCCCGTGTTTTTTCAACATTGCGTATTGTTGCAAAAACGCCGCCGTCATTCCGAGCGCCGCCGCGAACGCGAGACATAAAATCGTCAAAACGCCGAGGTTGGCGCGAAGCGCCCGCCAGCGGGCAAACTCCGGCAACGGGCGATAATAATCGCGGTCGGCGGGCAGGACTTTGCCGAAAAAGTCGGACAAAAACATCGTCAGACGGGCGGCGTTTTTGTCCCAATCGGAATCGGTTTCCGGCTTCGGCGCCGGTAAGCCCAGTTCGGTTAATTTCAGCGGCTCCGGCGCGCCTTCGGCGCGTCCCGCGCCGAAAAACAGTCCGCGCAACGTCAGCGGTTGACGATAAGGATTCGGCGCGAACGCCCCGCGCAACACCGCCCGCAAGCCGGGCAACAATTGCGCGAAACCGGCGGGCGCGGCGCTGATTGCCGCCGCGTCGCCTTTGACGGAAAACGCCAATTGCAAGCGCAACGTCTGCAACCGTCGCGACAAATCGGCGAACGCCTCTTCGGCAAAACCGTCCGCCGCCAACGTCGCGGCATTAACCGCGCCCATCGCCTGCGTCAAAATATCGTCCGGCAACGCCCGCGCGAGTTCGCGCATCCCGTAAACCAAATCCAATTTCGTAACTAACAAATACAACGGAATCCGGCACCCGAAACGCCGGTAAATCGCGTCGATTTGCGCGGACAGTTGCCGCCCGTATTCCTGTAAATCGTCGGCGTGTTCGTTAAGCAAACTGTCGGCGCCGACGGTCAGGATAATGTAATTGAGCGGCTCGCGGCTCCGCGCCGAGGCAAGCAACGTCAGCAGGCAGGATAAGTCCTCATTGCCGGAATTGGCGGCGGCGTTTTCCCCGCCGGATACAAATTTTTCGCCTTGCGGGTCAATCAACGCCAAATCGCGCAGAAAATGCAATGAGCAACGGGCGTCGTTTTTACCGATGCCGAGTTCGGTGGCGAGGCGCGAACCGGCGACGGCGCAGGTTTTACCGGCGCCGGAAGCGCCGAGCATTACGCCCCACGGTTGCGCGTAGAGGACGTTACCTTTACCGCGCAGGTGACTGGCGCGAAGCGCCCGCCGCGCGTCGTCCCATAAAATGCGGATGCTTTCGTCGCGTGGTGTATCGGCGTCAACGGGCGGCGCTTCCACCGTTTTATTTTCGCGGCGGCGGCGACGCGCGGCGGCAAGCAAATAATATATCGTTCCGCCGCCGAGAATGGCGATTAGCGCCCCGCCGCCCCACCATGGCGAAGCGTCCCCAATCGCCATCGGCGCGCAGACAATCACGAGCGCGCCGATAAGCATCAGCGCGACAATTAAACAGCCGAACAAAAATTTTAGAATAACGGTCAACATCGGGCAAAGGGCGCAACCTCGGGCATAGGGCGGTTGGGGAAAAATAATCGGCGGGCGAACGGCGGGCGTTCCCGCAACGCCGGTTTTCCGGTTTTCATTGAAGTATATCGGCGTTTTACGGCGAAATATCCACCGTTGCGGCGGGATTTCGCGGCGGATTTCATGCCGATTGATGATGGCGGGGGCGCTTAATACGACTTTTTGTTATCCAACATTGACCCCACGCTAAAGCGTGGGGCTATTGAGAGCGGCGCGTAACATCGGTAATACGTGTTCTCCGCGCCTCCGTGCGATACTACGGTTTAGGTTTGGTAACGATTCTAACCAATCCGGTGCATTTTTTGCTCGGCGAGGCGGTGGATGATGGCGCCGACGGTCGGGTCGGCGAGGACGATTTGCGCCGTATCCAAGCAGTCGCCGAGAATCGCGGCGGACTGTTCCGGGTCGGCGGCAACGCACAGCCGCGCCGCCGCCGCCGCCATAAAATAGGGCAGTTCCGGCGCCGGCGGAATTTTGTCTTTCACCTCTTCCATCTCCGGCGGCACCACATTATCTCCGAACCAATACGCGCCGCGGCACAACACCCCCGCCGCCGAATTGCCGCCGTCGGCTTCCGCCGCCTGCCACGCCGCAATGCCCGCTTGTTCAACTTTAAGTTTGGCGGCGTCGCCGACATTGCCGGTCGCCAGCCACTCTTTTCCACATTCGGCGCAAGCGGCTAACCACTCTTTCATCGCGTCCTGCGCCGCGAGTCCCGCCGGCGTCAGCGTTTTGCGCAAATAGCGGTTCACGCACAGCCACGCCCAATACAGCGCCGGCATCGGCGGCAACAAGGCGGCTTGCGCCAACACCGCGTCGTCGAAATTACCGGCTTGCCGCAATTGCGCGACCGTGTCCGCGTCGTAATCGGTGATGCCGTTTTGCGCCAACGTCCGGCGCGTCGCCGCCGAAAATTCGCGGCTTAAAACGGCGAGCGGCAAATGCGGGAGTTGCGGAGCGGTGTCTGACATATTTTTTTCCTGTGGTGAGTTAAGAGAAAGAGCAATTAAAAATTACAAATTAAAAATTAAAAATAACGGAGTAATTATTAAAAATTACGCGAAGCGAATTTGCGAATTACCTCCACAATTTGTAATTTTTAATTTGTAATTTCTAATTCGTATCTAATTTATCATCGCCACGCCGCCTTTGACCGTAACCATTCCCGACGCCGACAATTCCGCCGTCGCGGTGCCTTTCACCGTCGTTTGCACGCTTTCCAACGCCGCCTGCGCCGCGCCCAACGACAATTTACTGGCGCCCGCTTTTTCGGTGATGTCGCTCGCCGACAGCGCTATCGACGACGCGCCGCTTTTCAGCGTGATGCCGCTCGCCGAAATTTCCACCGTCGAGCCGCCGACTTTCAGCGTGATTTTCGTCTTGCCGGTCAGCGTGATTTCCTGCGCGGCGACCTCGTCGTTGCCGGTGATGTTCGCCGACCGCTTGCCGCTGACTTTCGTCGCATCGTCCTTGCTCACCGTCAAACTGCGCGCGCCGTCGATTTTCGTCGTTTGGTCTTTGCTCACCGTCAGATTACGCGCGCCCTCGACTTTCGCCGTTTCGTCTTTTTTCACCGTCGAAGAACGGTTGCCCTCAATCGTTACGGTCTCGTCTTTTTTCACCGTCCGCGTCCGGTTGTTTTCGACCGTCAGCGTTTGGTCTTTTTTCACCGTGTCGGCGTGATTGTTTTCGACGACGCCGATTAAATCGTGTTTGACCGTCGTTTTCATATCGGCGGTGTCTTTATGGTCGTCGTCGCCGACGGTCAGCGTCAACTGATTTTTGACCAACGTGGTCATATCTTTCTGCGCCTGCAACGCGAACAGTTCGCTATCTTTTTTGTCGTTGAAACGCAATTCGTTGAAGCCGTCGCCCTCTTTGCTTGAATGGGTTTTAATGCCGGAGACCTCCAACATACTTTTGTCGTAGGGCGGTCGGTTGACCTCGTTGTAAAGCGAGCCGACGACGACCGGACGGTCGGGATTGCCGCCGATAAATTCGACCAACACTTCGTCGCCGACGCGCGGCGTGAACACCGCGCCGAATTGTTTGCCCGCCCAAATTTGCGCCACGCGCAACCAGCACGAACTGTTTTCGTCTTTTTTGCCGTCGCGGTCCCAGACGAATTGCACCTGGACGCGGCGATAATCGTCGGTCCAAATTTCCTCGCCTTTTTTGCCGACGACGACCGCGCTTTGCAAGCCGTACACGGTCGGACGCGGCGTGATAATTGCCGGTCGGAAAATCGCGGACTTCGGAATGCCGCGCAGATTCGCCGCGTAAACAATTTCGCCGTCGTCGCCGTTTTCGTAATTCGCCGTGTCGAGGCGAAAATCGCTCTCGGCGATTAAATAGTCCGCGTTTTGCGCGCTCACCGGACAATCTTGCAGTTTGAACGTAAAACCGGTCGCCAAGCCGCGCGCGGTCGTTTGACAGGCGAACGTTTTATGCCGCGCTTGTTCGCTTTCGAGCGCGGTTTGCGCCAGCGCTTCGCCGTCGGCGCTCTGAAAATAATCGTTGCCGCGAAAGAGATACTTTTCCAACTTGCCCGCCGGATGCCGGGGGTCTTGGGCTTTTTTCGCCGCCAAATCGCCGCGCGGATTTTTGAAGTCATACGCCACGGTCGCGGTTTTGCCGGTAACGAAATTTTGTTCCGCCGTCCAGTGGAGGACGTTTTCCAAAAAACTCGCCGCCGCCGCGCCGTTGCCGGTCGCGTGCGCGCTCATCGCGTCAACCAGCGTGATTTCGTGCTTGCCGTCGGCGTGCTTGAAATAGTAGTAAGCGCCGGCTTGTTCGAGCAGGCGGCTGACGAAAGCGAAATCGCTTTCGTTGTATTGGACGCAAAACGGGATTTCCGGGTAATTGCCGGTCAGCGACAATTTATAGTCGCTCAAACCGGCGGCGGCGAACACCGCTTTGACAATGTCCGGCAATTTCTTTTTTTGGAACAAGCGGCAATTCTGCGAGTGGCGCAACAGCGCGAAATACGGCTCAATCACCAAGCGGTATTCCGCCAACACCGTGGCGCCGGCGAATTGCCGCGCCGAAGTGCAAACGCCGTTGAAATAGCGCGTGTCGCCTTTTTCTTTTTCGCTTTTGAGCGCCACCGTAACGCTTTGCCCGATGAGTTGGGCGAGGTCGAGATTATGGTCGGCGCTCGCGCAAACCGCCTCGTAGCGAAACGGTCGCGCCAACGCCTCTTCGCCGGTCAGCGTTTGCAACAGCAGTTTGTCTTTACCCAACGGCGTGGTGATTTTCGCCGGACGGTTGTCTTGGGTGTAGGACATATTTTTCTCCTCCGCAGATGGTTATCGTCAAATTATCCGGTTATCAGCGGTAAATTGGCGATACCTTTTAGCATATTAAAATGTTGCGCGTTCAAAGTGGCAAGCGGCAATTCGCGCGTAATCGCCGTCGCGGCAATGAAGAGATCAGCCGGTTCCATCCGCAAATTTTTATGGCGCAATTTTTGCGCCATGGTCGCCGCCAGCCGCGCGTCCGCCTCGGTGAACGATAAAATCGGCAACGAGTTAAACATTTTTTGCCAAAAGAGGCGTCCGGCTGGCGTGTCGCCGACCAAGACCTCATACAAAACCGTGGTCGGGACGTAAACGCTCGCATATTGGCGCGTTAATTTCACATACAACGTCGCGGCTTTTTCCTTGGCGCGAAAAAAATCAATCAACACGCAAGCGTCCGCCACTATGCCGGAAAGCATCGATTTATCTCCGCGCGCGCGCGCAACATCGGCGCGACTTCTTCCTCGCCGAACACCGGCGCGTTCAGCAAAAAATCAAGATATTCGTCGCGCGTCATCTTGGACTCGTCCGGCTTGGATAATTCGCGAATCACCATCTCCTTGTCGCCGCGCGGCAACGCCAATAAATAATTCATCACTTCGACAAATTTGAGTTTTTTAACGGCGGACGACGGCATACGTTACCTTTCGTGTCAATCATCAATCAATCAATAATTATTCAAATTTATACGTAAAATTCCCGCCCTCGACCTCGACCGCCGCCGCTTTGACCGGACGGTTTTCCAACAGCGCGGTGAGGAACTCGCGGCTGATTTCCGGCAACAGCGTGTTGGTGATTATCGCGTCCACCACGCGCGCTCCGCTTTCGACTTCGTTGCACCGCTCGCGAATCAATTCATACACCGCGTCCGTTACCGCCAACTCAATGCCGTAATTTGCCGTGATGCGTTTTTTCACCGCGCCGAGTTTCAGGTCGATGATGTTCCGCATTACTGTCGCCGACAGCGGATAATACGGGACGACCACAATCCGCCCCAACAACGCCGCCGGAAACGCCTGCAATAAATCGGGGCGCATCGCTTCGGCGAGCGTCTCGACCGCCGGCAAATTCTCCGCGTCGCGGCACAACCGCCGCACCGTCTCGCTCCCGACGTTGCTGGTCATAATGATAACGCAATTGCGGAAATTAATTTCCCGCCCCTCGCCGTCTTTCATTTGCCCTTTGTCGAAGACCTGAAAGAAAATTTCGTGCACGTCGGGATGCGCCTTTTCCATTTCGTCGAGGAGCAAAACGCTATACGGTTTGCGCCGCACCGCTTCGGTCAACACGCCGCCCTCGCCGTAGCCGACATAACCGGGAGGCGCGCCTTTGAGCGTCGAAACCGTGTGCGCTTCCTGAAATTCCGACATATTTATCGTGATGAGATTCCGCTCGTCGCCGTAAAGCGCTTCCGCCAACGTCAGCGCCGTTTCCGTTTTGCCGGTGCCGCTCATCCCCGCGAACATAAACACGCCAATCGGTTTTTCCGGCGCTTCCAAATTCGCCCGCGCCGTCTGAATCCGTTTGGCGATGGCGTCGAGCGCGTGGTCCTGCCCGACGACGCGCTTTTTCAATAAATTCGGCAAATCCAAGACCTGCGCGATTTGGTCTTTCATCATCCGCCCGACCGGAATCCCCGTCCAATCCGCAATCACCGCCGCAATCGCGTCCCGATTCACAAACGGCAACACGAGCGGCGCTTCGCCCTGTTTCGCCGCCAATTGCGTTTCCAACTCGCGGAGTTCCGCGAGCGTCGCCGCGCGGTCATCATTATTATCGGCGGCAACCGGCGCGGCGCTGGCATCGGCGGCAACGGCATCGCCCGCGTCTTTTTTCGCCGCCGCCGGTAGCAGTCCGGCGCGTTTTTCGAGAATTTTTTCGACTAAACCAAGTTCGTCTTTCCACGCCTTGTCGAGTTCGGCGAAGCGCGTTTTTTCCGCGTCCAATGCGGCGGTCAATTTCGTCAGCGTCGCGGCGTGGTCGAGACCGGCGGCGTCTTCGCGTTGCAAAATGCCGATTTCGACTGCCATATTTTCGATGCGCCGCCGCGAACTTTCGACCGGCGCCGGTTCCGCGTAACGGCTAATCGCCACCCGCGCGCAAGCCGTGTCCAACACGCTGACCGATTTATCCGGCAACTGCCGCGCCGGAATATAACGCCGCGACAAACTCACCGCCGCCGTCAACGCTTCGTCGAGAACTTCGACCTTATGATGCTCGCGCAACACGCCGCACATTCCGCGCATCATCGCTACGGCTTTTTCGTCGTCCGGCTCCTCGACCAAAATGTTTTGGAAGCGCCGCGTCAGCGCCGGGTCTTTCTCAAAATACTTTTTGTATTCCGCCCACGTCGTCGCCGCGATGGTCCGCAATTCGCCGCGCGCCAGCGCCGGTTTCAGCAAATTCGCCGCGTCGTTTTGTCCCGCCGCGCCGCCCGCGCCGATAAGCGTGTGCGCCTCGTCGATAAACAAAATAATCGGCGTCGGCGAACTCTTGACTTCTTCGATGACTTGTTTCAACCGATTTTCAAATTCGCCCTTCATACTGGCGCCGGCTTGGAGCAGTCCCAAATCGAGCGAATAGAGTTGCACGTCTTTCAGCGGCGGCGGCACGTCGCCCGCGGCGACGCGCAACGCGAATCCTTCGACCACGGCGGTTTTGCCGACGCCGGCTTCGCCGGTCAAAATCGGATTGTTCTGGCGGCGGCGCATTAAAATATCGACGATTTGCCGGATTTCATTATCGCGTCCGCGCACCGGGTCGATTTTCCCGTCTTGGGCTTTTTGGGTTAAATTTTCACAGAATTTTTTCAGCGCCTCGCCCTTGCCCAGCGCGGCGGGCGCGATGGCGCCGGACGCTTCGCCCGGTTCGGCGCCGCCCGCGAGATGCGAGCCGTCGGACGCGGCTTGCCGTTCCTCCGGCGAACCGGCGGTGATGGCGGCGTAATCGCCGACTAATTCGTCGATTTTAATTTTGCGAAATTCGGCGCTGATATTGAGAAATTGCGCCGTCAAATCGCGCTCTTTCAACATCGCGACGACGAGATGACCGGTGCGCACCGCCCCACTACCGAACAGCATCGACGCATACAGCCACCCTTCTTTGACCGCCAATTGCAGCGGCGTGGAAAAGTCCAAAATCGCCGTCGCGCCGCGCGGCAGAGCGTCGAGCGCGCGGGTCAAATCGGCGGCGAGCCGCGAGCGGTCGAGTTGGAAATGGGTGATAAGATGTTGCAAATCGGCGTCGGCGAGCGCGACGACTTGGTTGAGCCAGTGGACGACTTCGACGTAAGGATTGCCGCGCAACTTGCAAAAAGTCGTCGCCGCTTCCATCGACTTGTAAGCCACCGGATTTAATTTGCCAAACAATTTGGCGCGGGAAATTTCGGGCATTGGGGTTACTCCTGATGATGAGAGATTGGGGACTATTAAGGACTTTAAGAATCTTAAGATTCTTAAAACTCTTAAAACTCTTAATCATTCGCTTAACCGAAATTTAACCACCGGATTTTCCGGCGGCGGCGATTGCGGGTCGCGCAACCACGTCGTCCGTCCGAGTTGCCCGTATTCGCCGAGTTTCGTCGCCGGAATTTCGTCGCGGCAAAGTTCCAGCCGCAATTCGCACGACAACTCTATTCCCGCGTAAAAATTCACCCAATCGCGCAACCGCTCGTAACTGCGCCCGCCCGGCAGAAGTTTTTCGTAGTCGCGCAAAGCGAGCGCGCCAATCCGCAAGGCGAAGCGCAAATTGATTTCCCAACTGACGCTTCCCGCCACCGCCGACTGTCCGAGCGCCGCGTGGTTGCCGCCGAGCAAACAATGGTAGCGGTCGGGGATGGCATACCAGTCGCCGCAAAATTCTTCGACGCGCGCCCGCCAGCCGAAATAGCGGCAAATGATTTTTTCCAAACCGAGCGGCGAGCGCGTCCCGCCCGCCGACAAACCGGCAAAATGGCGTTTCGCTTCGTCGGGAATCGCGTCCCGTCCGCGCAACGATTTTTCATAAATGCCGCTCAACGCCGCGACGATTTCGCCGAAATAATCGTCGTCCGCGCGGTCGATGCTGATTTCGGCGCGGCTCGCCGCCCACGCGCGATAAAACAACGTAACCGCCCGCTGATGAAAAATGTTCAAAAACTCGACGAGCGTCGGGTCGTCGTTGTGGCGATAGCGCGAAATCGCGTATTCGGTGTAGGCGAGCGGCAACGGTCCGTCGGCGCCGAGCAACCCCAAAAATTTCACCGGCGCGAATTTTTTGCCGGCTTTCGTTTTCGCCGCGCCGCCTAATTCCGCCGCCGCGAATTTCATTGCGGGAATTTGCCCGAAGCGCCACGGCTCGCGGTCGGGCAACGCGGCTTTGCCTAACCGCGGCAATTGCGGATTTGCCAATTCGATTTCCCGCCCTAAACGGAAAAATTCGGTGGCGGCAAGCGGCTGGTCGGCGAGAGACGGCATCGGCGTTTAGCGGGAATAGAGAAAATTAGATAAGAGGACACGGAGAAATACCAAATTGAATAGAGCGACCGCATACTTTGGCATCAAACTCGATTACAGCACGCTCCGTTTACCCGGCGCGGCTTCCCAGCGGGCGATTTCATCGCCGTTGCCGGCGCACAGCGCCGTTTCTACGAACGAATTGATGGACGCATACTGCCGGAAAAATTCCGCCAAAATCCGCCCCAGTAAAAACACGCCCAGTCCCGCGAACGCCCGCTCGTCAAACGTCAGTTTTATGCCTAATCCCCGCGCCAGCGAACCGAAATGTTGCCCCGGCAACCGCCGCAACAACGGTTCGCTTCGCGTCGCCGTCAAGCCCCGCGTCTGGTCGCGCAAATTCGGGTCGCCGTTTTCACTGTATAACGCCAGCATCTCCCGCAACGCCGCCGCGCCGCGCTCGCCGCTGAGCGACAAATAATTCAGCGACAAATGCCCGACGACTTTCCACGCGTCTTTGCCCGCCGCCAATGCCGGTCGCGGCGGCGTCGGACCGCTTAAACAAGCAATCCGCTCCACCGGCATTCCGACCTCCAACGTAAAATCCCGCCCGTGCAAATCGCGCGGCATTTTGAACGGCAAATCGCGGTTCGTGCATAACGCCGACACCGCGAGATACCGCCAATCTTCTCCTTTGCCGCCGCCGTCCGTCAGCGAAATAAACATTTCACTGCCGCTGTAACGCGAGCGTTTGCCGTGCCGTTGTTCGTAGGTCGAGTCCAACCGTTGCCGCCGGTGTCCTAAATAATAATTGCGCGGCGGCGCGTCGAGGTCGCCGTCGTTCGCCGCATATAACGGGCGAAATTCCCGCGCCGTCGTTAAATCCGCCGCCAAACCGCGCACCGTGTTGACGCGGTAAATTTCAAAATCCTGCGCGCGCGTCCGGTCGGCGACGAGATGATATTCGTGCGTCTGCCGGTCGAGCAAAATATGGTCGCACCGTTTCATAAACACATTCGCCGCCGGCACGGCGAACAGCCGCGCGTTCTCGGCGGTCAACGCCGCGGGCAACGGCGCGCGCCCCGGACGCAAGGCGAAAATCAGCGAAAATTCTTTGCCGGAACATTTGGACAACGCCGGACGCAAGCCGTTAATATCGACAAATAAAAAACGGTCGGGAAAAGCGAAATACTCGCGCAACAAGCGATAGCCGGAATAAGCGCCGGTATCGTCCGGCAATAACGCTTCGTCGTCGCGGAAACCGACCGGCGCCACCGCCGCCGGCGGCAAGACGCCGACGCATTTTCCGGCGGCGTCATCGACGACATACACCGCTTTTAACCGCGTTTGCAATTGTTCGTAAAGCGTCGCCGCGACCACGTCGCCGCGCCAATGCACCCGCAAAGAGTCGAGCCGCAATTTTGCCGCGCCTTCGCCGCCGAGACAACGCAAGCCGAGTTGCAGATGTTCGTCTTCCGGCGCCTGCGCGGGCAAACCCATCTCGCCCAAACCGCCGGTAACCGCCCGCAATCGGTCGATGACGAGCGGATACAGCGCGACCGCAAAAGCGGTGGAAAAAAGGCAAGCGGTTTGCTGACCGTCCGCCACGCCGGATTTCAGCAACGTGCCGCGCGGCACGCGGTAGCCGCCGTAAAGCGCGCCCTCTTTCATATCGGGAACCAAGCCGGCGATAACCAACGCCGGCGTCGGCGCGAGATAAGACGGACAAATAACTTCGAGCAACGATTCGTAAAGTTGCGGATAACCGGCGTCGAGCCGGTGGCGGACGCGCGCCGTCAAAAACGCGAAG
The DNA here is from genome assembly GCA_031261425.1 of Planctomycetota bacterium. Classification (GTDB taxonomy): domain Bacteria; phylum Planctomycetota; class SZUA-567; order SZUA-567; family SZUA-567; genus MS499-59. Next base: position 44,082 of record JAISJR010000017.1, on the reverse strand, counting down.
CCCTCAAGCAACCGCTCCACATACGGGTCGGCGCAGGCGAAACCGTCAAGCCCCAATCGACCGGCAATTTTCGGAAAATCCCGCGCAAACTCGCCGCCGAGCCCGCGCAAATAAAGAAGTTCGTCGTTGTAAAGATTGATGAATTGGGAGTCCATTGTTTTTCAAAGAGATGCGTCCGCGAATTTGCCCAAGAGAGTTGTCCACGAATTACACTAATTTTCACGAATTAAAGAGCAACCGCCGTAAGAAAAAATTCGTGTTAATTCGTCTAATTTGTGAAAATTCGTGGATACGTTCTTTTTTTTAATCGAAAAATCACCCGTTCTTTATCGCGCCGGTTTCCAAATCGAGGTCGGTGCGGAAAACCAATTCTTCCGGCACCGGCAAAGCGAACAACGTGCCGCGCAAATCCAGCCGAAGCGAAGTCGCCGGCACTCGTTCGTCGTCGTCGTGCGTGGTGATTTTTACTGCCAAAGTGTCCGGCATTATCCGCGGCTCAAACCGCGTTAGCGCCTCGCGCAGACAATTCGTTAATTGTTCGCGCCGGCGACCGGCAATCGTCTGTCCGGTGAGGTCGCGCATCCCGAAATTCAGCACCGATTCTTGCACCGCGCGCGGCGCCGCCGCGAGGTCGTCGGCGCGGTTGAACAACGAGCGACTGCCTAGCAGCCATTGCAAATCGCGTAAAATCGACTCGCGATATTGGCGTAGCGACGCCACGCGCCGCTCGGTCGCTTCCCCCTCGCGATGCGGCTCAAGGTCGGTCAACCGGTCCAGCAAACAGGGCAACAACTCGGTTTCGGCGACTTTTTGTTCGGCGCGATGGGAGAAAATGTCGGGCATAATTACGAGTGGGCAGTGGACAGCGAAAAGTTGAAAGTTTAGCGTTGAAAGTTGAAATAACCGCAACCACAACTTTCAACTTTCAACTTTTTTTAACTTTTAACTACGCGGATTTATTGGCGACCAAATCCCACTTGAACTCCACATTGCCGCCCGCCGCGCCTTTCGTCAAATCGGAGGACGTGTAAGTCCATTTAATCGTGCCGTAATTCAGCGTAATGATTTCCACCGGCACCCGATGCACCGCCGCCGACGCCAACGTGTCCACCGACGTGATATACACTTTTTCCAATTCAATCACAATCGGTTTCACCAATTTTCCGCCCAAGCCGCGCGCGATTTCAATCTTCGCCTTGTTAATCACTTTGGCGCCGGCGCAATTGGCGTAAATCTTCGGCGTCGCGGCGTCAATGCCTTTGGTCAACGTCAGTTCGTGAAAGTTGGCGCGATTGGTGCTGGACGGACCGCCGGTATTGCGGTCAATCAAAATCGGCAAATCCACGCCGAAATCCAATCCCAACAACGGTATCCACTTTTTGTGTTCCGCGTCGGTGGCTTCGCCGTCAATACCGTCCAACTGCAAATAAGCGTTAAAAGACATAGTTCTCTCCTTGTTTTTGTAGCGCCGCGCGTTGAGCGCGTGGACGCAATTTTTTTGAAATTTCTTAGCGCGTTCCCTATCGGGTTTTTAATAGACCTGTTCGATAACCAAGAGCGAGCAAATTTTCGCGTCTAATTTTTCGTTTCGCCAGGAAAAATGACGAAGCAATACCGAGAGTATGGCGAGGAATTTTGACGCGGCGGAACGGAAAATTAGCCGAAAAGATGCCGCGAATTGGTTGTCGAACAGGTCTATTTGTAGGTCAACGCCGACAAATCAAACTCCGCTTCCACCTTGCCGCCTAAAGCCGCTTTCACCAAATCGACCGGCTGATAGGTGATTTTTATTTTCCCGAAACTCAGTCCGACCAATTCCGTCGGAATGGAATCGTCGTCGGCGGCGGCGACCGAACTCAGCGACGTTACATACACTTTTTCATACGTAACGGTGAGATACGGTTTTTTCGCGTTCGCCAACATCACGCACAAATCCAACGTAACGGTGTCGAATTTTTGACCGGTGGCGCACGCTTTCAGCAAATTCGGCGTCGCCTTGTCGAGGTCTTTGGTGAAAAAGAAGGTCTCGAAATGCGGGCGGTCAACCGTGTCCGCGCCGCCGTCGCTCCGCGAGCGCTTAATCGGCAAAGAGGCGCCGAAGTCGATGCCGCGCACCGCAATCCATTTCTTGTGCCCGTCGTCCGTGCTTTCACCTTCGAGGTCTTTGCCGAAACTGATATAGGCGTCGAACGCCATATTGTCGTTTTTCGACAACAGGTAGCCGCGTTGTTTCAGCATTTGCGCCGCCTGCGATTTGCCGCGACTGGACAAATGGTCTAACAGCGGGGTGGGCGCCGCGAGCGCGGCAGTAGTGGGTTCAGCCATGGTAGTCGTCCTTTCGTAAGAAAAGCGGGAAAAATTATTTTTGCCTTACACCTACATTGTCCGTCCATCCCCTCATCATAACAAAAAAAAATAATTTTTTTTTATTATTTTCTTCGCGCCCGTTCGAGGGCGGGGGAGAGTTGCGCGAAGCGCGGCAACGCCAATTCCCCTCTACGGAGGGCTGGGGCGGACTATCCGCCGGCAATCGGCGGGGGTGAGCGGCTTAAATTACCGGATAACAAAAAGCGGGAATTGGGGTATTATGTCTGCTCTCCGACCGCTAAAAGGAAGAGCAAAATGACCGACCGATTATCGCTGAAAAATTTCAACGCGCTCGCCGTGCCGTTGCCGGAAAAACGCATCTGGGCGCGGCTCGGCTATAACCGTTCGTCGCTCACGCCGGCGGCGCAAACGCGGAAAATCCGCGACTGGATAAACGCGGCGTTTTTGCTGTGCGAGCCGCGCGGACGCGCCGTCGTCCTGCCGCTCATTCGTTGCGACGCGGACGTCGTGGAACTCGCGGGCGGCGTCGTTTTTCATTCCGCGAAATTAGCCGACAATTTGCGCGGTAGCGCGCAAGTCGCCATTATGGCGGCGACGATTGGCGAAGCGTTGCCGCGCGCGGCGAGCGCCAAAATCGCCGCCGGCGACGGCGCGGCGGCGTTGGTCTATGACGCGGTCGGCACGGAAACCGTCGAAGCGGCGCTCGACCACATCGACGAGTATTGCGCGCGCGCCTATCGAAGCGCCGGACGCGGGCGACCGCGCTTTTCGCCGGGTTACGGCGACTGGTCGCTGTCCGCGCAAGCGCAATTCGCCGAAATTTTGTCGCTGTCCGCGCTCGGCGTAACCGTTACCGACCGGCTACAATTACTCCCTGAAAAATCCGTAACCGCCGTCAAAGGGCTCGTCGCTTGAAAATGCCGCGCCGCCCGCAACAATCGCGCGCTTCCTTTCGCCACAACTACCGTGATGACCCAAAATTTTTTTATTTGCCGAAGGAGACAGTTATGACTCGCGACGAAGTGCGCCAAATTGTAGTGGAAATTATCGCGGAAATCGCGCCGGACGAAGACGCCGGTAAAATTCAGGACGACCAGCCGTTGCGCGACCAGATGGGGTTGGACAGTATGGACTTCCTCGACATCGTGATGACGCTGAAAAAAGAGCATAAAATCACGGTGCCGGAAGCGGACTATCCGCGACTCGCGACGATGACCGGCACCGTCGATTACCTTTTGCCCAAATTTGCGTGAGAGCGATAGACCGGAGGACGGCGCGGCGAATTCACCTCCGCGGACTACCGAGAGTGAGGCGCCGGCGAGCGTTACGCGGCGTCGCTTGCGCGATGTCCGCGCCGTTGAGCGCGATAAACCGGAGACCGTAATGGCAAAGAAAGCGAAAACGCCGCCAATCCCGTCCGCGACCGGCGCGCCGAAGATACTGTTGCCGGTGGTCGATATGGTATTCAAGTGGCTGTTCGGGAATGAGAAAAACTCCGACTTGTTGGCGGATTTCCTGCAAGCGGTGTTGCATATTCCCGCCGGCGAGTTTGATAAATTGGTGTTTGTTGACCCGCATCTGCAACGGGAAGCGCTCGACGATAAATTAGGCATTCTCGACGTGAAAATAAAAACCGCGTCGGGGAAAATTATCGACGTGGAGATTCAGGTTTTGGAAGTCGAGGCAATGCGCTCGCGTCTCACCTATTATTTAGCCAAAATGATAACCGAGCAAATGCATAGCGGCAAAACCTACGACGTCATCAAGCCGTCGGTGTCAATCGTCATCGCCAATTTCCCGCTGATAACGGAAACGGCGCGTTTTCATACGGTCTTTTCGTTGTTGGAAAACACGGAACATTTTCCGTTTAATGATTTGTTGGAAATTGACGTGTTGGATTTAACCAAACTGCCCAAAGGTCGAGCGGCGCCGCGCGAAGAAAGTTCGTTAGTGGATTGGCTCGCCTTTATCGGCGCCCAAACGGAGGAGGAATTTACGATGGCAAGCGCAAAGAATCCGGTGATAAAAAAGGCGTTCGGCGAATTGATGATTTTAAGCGCCGACGAGCGCAAGCGGATGTTGTATGAATCCCGCCTGAAACTGTGGCGCGACGAACAGTCGCGGCTTCAGGGGGCAAAGCGAGAAGGAAAAAGAGAAGGGAAAAAAGAGGGGATAGAGATAGGTAGAGAAAAAGAGCGCGAATTTTTTCTTTCCCTCTTGAAGAGCGGGAAAACACCGCTTGAAATTTTGACAATAATCGGGAGATAAATATGGGCATTGGCGTGCGCGGGATTTTGAGCGCCGACGAGCGCAAGCAGTGGAAACACGCCCCGCGCCGGACGCGCCGGAAATGAGCGCTCGCCATTCGCTCCGCCGGAGAAAATAATGGCGAATAATTGTGCGCGGGCGTTGGCAATCCGCATCCGCGCCGCCGGAGAAAATAATGACCGATAAACTTTGGCACGGGCGCTTCAAAAAAGGCACGCACCCGTTGTTGGAAAAATTCAGCGAGTCGTTGTCCTACGACCGCGAATTGGCGCGCGTCGATATTCGCGGCTCGCTCGCCCACGCCGCGATGCTCGCGCGCGTCAAACTCATAACCGCTTCGGATTGGGCGAGCATCAAGCGCGGCTTGGCGCAGGTGGAAAAAGAAATCGCCGGCGGCGCGTTCGTCTATCGCGCCGCGGACGAAGACATTCATATGGCGATTGAGGCGCGGTTGACGGCAATCGCCGGCGAGCCGGCGAAACGCCTACACACCGCCCGCAGTCGCAACGACCAGGTCGCCACCGATTTGCGTTTGTGGTTGCGCGACAAAATCGCCGGTTTGCAAAAATTGCTCCGCCGAACGCAAGCCGCCGCCGTCGCCGTCGCCGACCGCGAAAAAGAACTCGTCATTCCGGGCTACACCCATTTGCAACGGGCGCAACCGGTGTTGCTCGCGCAACATTTACTCGCCTATGTCGAAATGTGGGAGCGCGACTTTGACCGCCTCGCCGACGCCAACCGGCGCGTCAATCTTTTGCCGCTCGGCGCCTGCGCGTTAGCCGGCACGACCTTGCCGATTGACCGCGAATTTGTCGCGCAAGAACTCGGTTTCGCCGGACTGTGCGCCAACAGTATGGACGCGGTGTCCGACCGCGATTTTGTGATTGAGACGCTCTCGGCGCTGGCGATTTTATTTGTGCATCTGTCGCGGCTCAGCGAAGACCTGATTTTATGGGCGAGTTCCGAATGGCGGTTAATCAAACTCGACGATGCGTGGAGCACCGGCAGTTCGATTATGCCGCAGAAGCGCAACCCGGATTTCCTTGAATTGACGCGCGGCAAAACCGGCGCGATTTTCGGGGCGCTGACGACGTTGCTGACCATTATGAAAGGTCTGCCGCTGACCTATAACCGCGACTTACAAGAAGATAAAACGCCGCTGTTTAGCGCGGTCGCGACGGCGGAATTGACGCTGACCTGTTTCGCCGAATTTCTCCCGACGCTGGCGTTTGCTAAAAAACGCGCGGCGGCGATGTTGGCGGACGGCTTTTTAGAAGCGACGGCGCTGGCGGAATACTTGGTCGAAAAAAAGATTCCGTTCCGCGACGCGCACCGGATTTCCGGCGAATTGGTGCGAATAGCGGAAGACACCAACCGCCGCCTCGCCGACTTGTCGTTAGATGAAATGCGGTCTGTTTGCGCGTCCATCGGTGATGATTTACTGCCGCGCTTAAATCCGCAAACGTTGCCGAACGCCTATCGTTCCGCCGGTAGCGCCGGCACGGTCGAGGTGAAAAAATCTCTGGCGCGGTGGAAAAGACAATTAAAAATTAAGAATTAAAAACTCGAGTTACGCGCAAAAAAAAAGAGAAGCCACGAATGAACACGAAAAGAACTTAACACGAATTTTCACGAATTAAACGAATTAACACGAAACCGAGCGAAGCGAAGGTTGGTGTGCTTTCCCAATTTTTTTTGTCCGTTTTTCGGCTCTTTAACTTCGTGTAATTCGTGTAATTCGTGGACAACAAATCTCTTTTTTTTATTCGTAAAAATTTGCGTCTTTTTATTGAATGCGTAAGTCGAGTTAAGAGTTTAGCGGAGGAGTTATATTAAAAATGCGCGAAGCGCAACCTTTGCTCAACTCTGAACTTGCAACACTTGCAACGCCTCGTCGATTTTGCCGACGCGCTCAACGGCAATTTTATGTTTGTCGGTGAGTTTGTTGCCCTGCGGCAACAGCGCCCGTTTGAATCCCAAACGCTCGGCTTCGGCGAGACGCGCGTCGGGCTGATGCACGGGGCGAATTTCGCCGCCCAAACCGACCTCGCCAATCACAATCGTCTCGCGCGGAAAAACCACCTCGCGCAAACTCGACGCCACCGCCAGCGCCACCGCCAAATCGCCGCCGGGTTCGCTCAATTCCGCGCCGCCCGCGACGTTCAGAAAAACGTCTTTGTCATACAGCGTCAAGTCGGCGCGTTTTTCCAACACCGCGAGCAACATCTGCGCCCGTTGGCGGTCCACGCCGCTCATTTGCCGTTTGGCGTTGCCCGGAAAACCCGGCACGACGAGCGCCTGCGCCTCCAACAAAAACGGGCGCGAGCCCTCCAACGTCGCCGTCGTAACCGCGCCGCTGCTGTTTTCGCCGCGCCCCGATAAAAACAATTGCGACGGGTCGGCAATCGGCGCCAGTCCCGCGCCGGTCATTTCAAAGACGCCGAGTTCGTTGACCGCGCCGTAGCGATTTTTGACGGCGCGCAAAATCCGCGCCGCGTGAAAACGCTCGCCTTCGAATTGCAACACGACATCGACCAAATGTTCCAAGACCTTCGGTCCGGCGATGGCGCCGTCTTTGGTTACGTGTCCGACTAAAAACAGCGGCGTGTTGGAACGCTTGGCTTGCGCGACGAGCGCCGCCGCGCATTCGCGGACTTGCCCAATCGAGCCGGGCGTCGAGCCGAGCGCGTCCCAATAGACCATTTGAATCGAGTCCAAAATCACGACGTCGGCGCGGGCGGCGTCGAGCGTTTTGACGATTTCGGTGAGATTGTTTTCGGCGAAAATCAGCAGGCGGTCGTTCAGCGCGTTCAGCCGCTCGGCGCGGAGGCGCAACTGCGCCGCCGACTCTTCCGCCGTCACGTAAAGAATCGTCAGACCGGTTTGCGCCAACCAATTGGCGACTTGCATTAGCAGAGTGGATTTGCCGACGCCCGGCTCGCCGCCGATGAGAATCGCCGCGCCGCGCACGAGTCCGCCGCCGAGAATCCGGTCGAGTTCGACGATGCCGGTCGGGAGACGCGCGGTGTGTTCGGCGGTAACGGCGGTGATGGGGCAAGCGGCTTGCCCGCCGCGCGCCGATTTTGAGCCGGCGGTTTTCGCGGCGACGGGAATTTCTTCCGCTAGCGCGTTCCACTCGCGGCACTGCGGACAGCGCCCGCTCCAATTCGGCGTGACGAAGCCGCATTGCTGACAAACGAATTGCGTTTTGGTTTTTGCCATTATGAAAGCCGGAGCGGGAAAAACCGGCTATTATGGGGCTGACACGGTTGGCGCAAGTGAAGCGATTATTCCGTCGCGATTAGTCGGCGCGAGGTTTGGCGACAAGGGTTTCAAGCAACAACATTACCGCTTCTTTGGACAGGTCGCGATAACGAAAAGCGTAGGCGATTTTTTGGATGAGCGGTTTCGGCAGAGGCGCGGCGGGATGACGGCGGCGGACGAACGCAATCAATAATTTCATCGCCGCGAGCAGGTTGATTTGCCAGTTGGGATATTGCGGATGATAGAGCGGGGCGAATTTAATAAACCAGAAGCAGTAAAGCGCGGTTTCATTTAATTCGCCCATTTCAATACCGTGAAAAACGCGGAAATAAACGCGGCGGCGTTCCACGAGGTCGATAATTTCGGCGATTGCCGGCTTGGAAACGCGCAAATCTTTAATTCCTAACGCCGCCGGCAAATCGCCCAAACAGTCATAAAGAAAATCCGCGATGGCTTCGGCTTTTTCTTTCGGCAACGGTTGATAACAAGCGGTATCGGCGAACATAATTTCTACGATAAAAGAGTGCGTAAAGTTTCGTCCATAGTTTCGCCGTCGGCGCCTTTTTTGAGCGCGTCGGCATCCGCCGCCAGCCACGCGAAAAGATTTTGTTCGGCGGGGCGTTCGCGATGGTTAAGGTCTTGCGGTCGGGAAGCAATAAATTGGTCGTAAGCGGCGCCGTCCCAGAAAGTATCCGCCCACCCGTTTTTTATTTCGCGCATAACATTTCTCCGGTGCCGGTCGCGGTCATTGCGCCAACGGAGCGCGGAATGTAGTAAGGATACAAAAAAATTCAATAAGCAATCTCCGCGCTTCGCCGCGAGGTCTATTCTCTCGCCGCCGGAAACGCCATCGCCGCGATAAAGACGGTTTGGAAACTTTCGTCTTCGGCTAAATTGACGGCGCGGACGGCGCGGGCTAACGCCGCCGCGCGGGCGCGTTCGGCGTGATTTAATAAAAACAGTCGCGCCCCGCTTTTCGAGGTGTTGCCGGCAAAACTTATTTTTCCCGCCAATTCGCGCGGCAGTAAGCCCAAATTGAGCAAACTCTCGGCGCGCAAATGATACCCGAACGAACCGGCGATAATCACCTCGTCCACCGCCGCCGCCGCCACGCCCGCGTTTTTCAATAATAAATCGACGCCGGCGCGAATCGCCCCTTTCGCCAATTGCACCTGCCGCAAATCCTTTTGCGATAAATAAACCGCGTCCGCGACCGTCAGCCGCGCCTTGCCGTCCACGCGCCGTCCGCGCTCCGCCAAAATTTTCGCCGCGTAGGCGTTCGGGTCGCGATTGCCGCCTAATCGTCCGCCGCCGTCAATGACGCCGCAACGCGCCAGTTCGCCGACTAAATCCATCAGTCCGCTTCCGCAAATGCCGACCGGCGGCGCGTCGCCAATCACGCGGAGTTGAAAATTTTCCCCCTCGATGTTGACGCGCTCAATCGCGCCCGCCGCCGCCCGCATCCCGCAGGCGATATTCATTCCCTCGAACGCCGGTCCGGCGGCGGTCGAAGCGCCGACCATTTTGCCGTCTTGCGCGACGACCATTTCGCCGTTCGTGCCGATATCGACAAACAACGTCGTGCCGCGCCGCGCCGCCAAATCGGTGGCGACGATGCCGCTGACAATATCCGCGCCGATATGTCCGGCGATATTCGGCGGCGCGTAAATTTGCCCGAACGGCGCAATCCGCAAACCGGCGGCGGGGCGCGTTTCGTTACCGGCGAAAAACGGCGCGTAAGGATGCCGACCGAGCGGCGCGGGGTCGAGTCCGAGCGCCAACTGCAACATACAAGTATTGCCGCTGACGACCGCTTCATAAATTTGCGCCGTGTCGATTTTTGCCGCGTCTGCCGCCTCGCCGATAAGCGCGTTCAACGCCGCGACGACCGCGCTCTGTAAAATGGCTAAGCCGCCGTCGCCGCTCGCGAAATGAATTCGTCCCAACACGTCCTGCGCGTAACTCGTTTGCGGATTTAGACCGGTCGCGCCCGCCGCTTCTTCGCCGGTGAGTAAATCAATAATCCCGACCGCCAGCGTCGTCGTGCCGATGTCAATCACCGCGCCGAAAACGCGCGCGGTCGTGTCGCCGGCTTCCGTGCCGAGAAGTTCGGCGCCCGCGAAAATTTGCGTGTTCGCGCCGTCGTAATGTTTGCGGATTGCCGGCGCGAGTTCGACCTCAATCGTCGCGCCGTGATTGTGGATTTGCAAACCGGTTTCTTTTTTTCGCGGAATTTCGACGGTTAAATCGCTCACGGCGGTCGTTTCGCAGGCAAGCAAACTGCCGGCGGGCGCGAAATGCCGGCTTTTGCCGAGCGGCGCGGACTGACCCGCCGCGACGCGCACCAAACATTTGCCGCACACGCCCGCGCCGTTGCAGGGCGCGGCTAATTCGACGCCGGCGCGCCGCGCCGCCGTGAGAAGCGACTCGCCGGCGGACAGTTCGACCGTGCGGTTGTCGGGGAGGAAGTGGATTTGCATTTTTGCTAGACCGTTCGCTAACCGTTAAAAAAGAGCAATTAAAAATTACAAATTAAAAATTAAAAATGGCGGAGTTTTTATGGGCAAGTCCGCAAGCGCTCGCGAAGCGAATTTTTACCATCCAACTCCATCATTTTTAATTTTTAATTTTTAATTGTTAATTGTTAATTGTTCACTGCGCTCTCCCGCACCGCGTCGGTCATCGCGCGGATGGCGGCTAATTTGGTGGAGGTGCTTAAACCGCAGGCGGGGGCGATGATGTCGATGCCGTCGGCGACCAACTGCCGCGCCCGCGCCGCGATTTTTTCGGCGTCGCTGAATTCCAACAAAAACGTGCTGAGATTGCCCATCGTCGCGAACGCCGCCGGAAATTCGTTTTTCAATTTCGCCAAGTTAATCATCGCGTCCACGCTCACCGCGTCCGCGCCGATGGCGACCCAGTGCTGGCGGCAGTTGTCGGTGTTGCCGCAAATATGCACCATCGCGGGCGCGCCGGCGGCGTGAATCGCCTCGACCAATTCGCGCAAATACGGCACGGCAAACTCGGCGAATAATTTCGGACCCAAAATATCGCCGGTCGCGCTGGGGTCGCCAATCGCAATCACGTCCGCTCCCGCCTGCACCGCGGCGCGGGCATACGCCGCCAAAAACGCCGTAACTTGTCCGGTTACCCGCCGCGCTTCCGCCGGTTTTTTGCGCAATTCCTTGAAATACGCCGGCGGGTCCACGACGGACGCCGCCGTGCTGACGGGTCCCGAAATGCTGACAATCACCGGCAAATCGCCGTGGGGCGCGGCAAGCCGCCGCGTCGCGTCGAGAATTAACGGCACGCGCCCGCGCGTCAACAACTCGGCGACGTTCCACGTCGGCACGTCGGCGCACGACTGATACGCTTCGGCGGCGACTTTCGGTTCGCACGCCAAACTGCCCGGATCGATGCGACTGCCGAGCGCCTCCGGCTCGACGGTCATACAAAACGGCAAGGCGATATTTTCAAAGCCGGTTTTTTCGGCGACGGCGAGCGACAGCGTCGCCATTTTTTCGGCGTCAAAATGCGCGGCGGGCAACGTCGCGGCGCAATTGCCGACGATTTCCACAATCGCCGCGTTCATCATTCCGCCCGGACAACAAACCGGCGGACGGTCAACTTTTTCGCGCCGCAACACCGCGCGCAGGCGCGACTTCGGCGTGATTTTTTCGGAAGGGGCAGGCATAGGGATTGGGGGGTTAGGGGTTAGAAAAAAGGATTTTAAGCGGGCTAAGAATTTTAAGAGTTTAAGAACCTATCCTGTTATCAACGAGCGTCGTCCCGATAGGGGACGCAGTCCCGTAGGGACGAAATGTCGGTAGAAAAAGCCGCCCGAAAAGAATCCGTCCCGTAGGGACGGAATGTTGGTTAGTGGTAATTAGACCGACATTGCGTCCCTAACGGGACGCGACTTTATGGCGGCGGCGTTTCTACCGACAGATTGCCCCTAACGGGGCAAACAGCCAATTAGTTCGATATTCGGATAGGTTCTAAGAAACGCCAAAAAACGCCATCCGAACTTTCAACTTTTCCCTAATCCCTAATTCCTCCACGCAGTTCGCTAACCAGCCGCACGGCGAGTTCGCCGGCTTCGACGGCGTTTGCCGCGTAGCCGTCGGCGCCGATTTTTTCGGCGAAAGTCGCCGAGATGGGCGCGCCGCCAACCATTACGCGGAATTTGTCGCGGTCGCCGCCGTCTTTCAACAGCGAGATGACTTTCTCCATTCCCGCCATCGTCGTCGTCATCAGCGTCGAAATGGCGATAATTTCCGCGTTAAATTCCCGCGCCGCCTGCGCGAACGCCGCCGGCGGAATGTCGCGTCCCAAGTCGCGCGTTTCAAAGCCCTTCGCCTCCAAAATAATTTTGACGAGATTTTTGCCGATGTCGTGCGTGTCGCCCTCAATCACGCCAATCACCACGCGCCCCGGCGCGCGGCTTTGGTCAATTTTGATGTGCGGGCGCAACACGCCCAAGCCGGCATACATCGCGTCGGCGGCAATCAACAACTCCGGTACGAAATACTCGTCTTCCTCAAATAATTTGCCGGCGCGCGCCATCCCGTCCGCCAATCCTTGGTCGATGGCTTCGTAGGCGTCGTAACCGGCGGCGACGACTTCTTGCGCCGTCGCCGCCGCCTTTTCCTCTTCCAAATTCAACACCGCGTCGGACAAGTCCCGATAGACGGCTGATTTTTCCCGTGGCATCTTTTTTCTCCGATAAAGTTAGGTTTTTTAAGACCAAAAATAGTGGCAAATCAATTAACAATTAACAATTCACAATTAACAATTGTGGAGTTTGAATTAGCAAAATCGCTTCGCGAAGTTTCAATAATTGACGCAAAAATTTTTAATTGTTAATTGTTAATTGTTAATTGGTTTCTCGCGCCGCCGCGAGCAACGCCTTGACGTTTTCGAGCGGCACCGTGCCGGGAATATCGCAACCCGGCATCAAAATATAATTATGGTCGCCGCCGTATTTTTTAATGCTCTCCCGCCCCAAACGGCGAATCTCGTCCGGCGTTGCCTGCAACATCACCCGCACCGGGTCGAGATTGCCCGCGAACGCCGCGCGTCCGCGCAATTGCTCGCGGACCGGCGCGAGGTCAACTTTGAAATCGAGCGACAGCACGTCCACGCCGGAGTCGCGCATCAAGTTAATCCGGTCGTTGACATCGCCGCAAATATGCAACATCACTTTGGCGCCGCGCGCGTGAATCCGGTCAACCAAAATTTTGTGGCGCGGCGCGATAAAGTCCGCGAAATACCGGCGCGAAATCATATCGCCGCTGGCGGTCGGGTCGGCGAGCGACACCAATTCGGAGCCGCTCCGCAAAAACGGTTCGAGGTAGCCCCAGCACGCTTCAAGCGCGTAATCCAACACCGCGTTCGCCGCCGGCGCGTCGCGGCGGAGCGCCCGCATCAATTGCTCGACGCTGACGATTTGTCCGCCGACGGTCAGCACCACAAACGAGCCGCAGGCGACCAAAAATTTTTGCCCGACCCGCTTCGCCAACCGTCCGGCGGTTTCCCATAAAAAATTCAGCCCTTCGTCGCCGGCAATCCGGTCGAGCCGCGACGGGTCGAGTTGCGACGGGTCGGCGAAAACCGGCACGTCGAGGTCGGGGACGCCGTTCGGACGGAATTTGATTTTCGCGCCGAGCGCGCGGGGCAGAAGTTGGTAATAGCCGGTCGCGGCATAGACCATATCGCCCTGAATTTCTTCGATGGTCGAAGCCAGCACGTCGGCGGCGAGTTCGGGCTGATAGAGCGCGTCCTGCAATTTCAAGCCGCGCCGCGCAAACGACCACAACCCCGCCGACATCAACGTCGCGGCGTTGCGCTCCGCCGGTTTGCCCGCAATCGCGGACAGAATGATTTCTTTGTTAGTCATTTTTTTTGTCCACGAAAAATATGAAAAGAGCAAAGAGATTTGTTGTCCACGAATTAACACGAATTAGACGAATTAAAGAGCAAGAGATTTCTCACAGAGCCACAGAGGACTTCGTAATTTTTAATTTTTAATTTGTAATTTTCGCCAGCCCCTCGGCGACCGGATAGCCGACTTCTCGCGCGGCGTCCATCATCGCGTCGATGTTGGCGAACGGCGTTTCGGTCGGCAGAGAACAGCCGCTGGCTAAAATAAAACCGCCCGGATTATCGCCCGCTTCGCGGATGCATTTCAGCGCGGCGCGGCGCACGTCGGCGGGCGCGCCGCGCAATAAAACCTCCGACGGCGGAATGTTGCCCATCAAACAAACGCGGTCGCCGACCAATTTTTTCGCCGCGCGCAAATCCGCGAGATTGTCAATCGACAAACAACTCGCGCCGGTTTCGACCATTCCTTCCCAAATCGGCGCGGTCTTGCCGCAAATATGCAGTCCGGGCGCGGCGCCGGAGCGCTCGCGAATGTCGCCGACCAATCGTTTGAGATACGGCAAAGCAAATTCCCGAAAATGCTTCGGGCTAATCACCGTGCTGGAACTCATCGCGTCGGTCAAACTCGGCGCCGCGCCGGTTGCGATAATCGCCGCCGCTAAACGGCTACACGCCCGATACGCGATTTCGAGCAATCGATGCGCCGCCGCCGGTTCCTTAAACATCCAGCGCGAAATGGTTTCCGCGCCGACCAACAACGCCGCCAAAGTGAACGGTCCCTCCACCGCGCAAGTTACCGGCACCTCGTCGTTGAGCGCCTCATACACCAAGCGCGTCGCCTGCAACAGCGCCGGCAGAGGTCCGTCGGTGTGCGGATTATGCGGCGTGAGCGCCGCGATTTCGGCGACCGTGTTAATCGCCGGCGCGTCGAGATGCGCGGTTTCATCGAGCGGGACGCGCACTTTCGCCCCCATCGCCTCCGGCTGAACGTAAAGGTCGGTGAACACCCGCACCGTGTCGTAGCGGAAACGCCGGTAGGTCGCAATCGTCGCCCGCGCCAGCGTCTCGCCGTCGCGGCGCAACTCGGAAACCTTACAGCCGAGAACCCGCGCCGTGGTGTTGCTAATCGACGGCACGCAACGCAGACGGTCATACGGGCGTCCGGCTTTTATCGCCGCCAAACGTTCGCGGGGAGTCATTAGGTCGTGGGTGGGCATAGGACTCCAAAGTTATGAATTAACAATTCACAATTAACAATTAACAATTAACAATGGTGGAGTTTGATTTTCAAATTCGCTTCGCGTAATTTCGACGATTGCTCCTCAATTGTTAATTGTGAATTGTTAATTGTTAATTGGTTCTAAATGTTCCAAAACAGCATCCGTTTTTGCAATTGGGCGAGGAGCGTCATCGCGGAAAACGTAACCGCGCCGGTGTAAATGATGCCGGCGACCATCCGCGGGTAGTCGGCGAAGTCGGCGTAGTATTGGACGAAATGCCCCAAGCCGACGTTGGCGCCGAACAATTCGGCGACGGTGAGCAGTATAAACGCCATCGCCATTCCGACGCCCATCCCGTTGAAAATCGCCGGCAGAGCGGCGTGAAAAGCCACGCGCCGCCAGTATTCCCAGCGCCCGAAACCAAGCACGCGGGCGTTGTCGCGGTGGCGCTCCGGCACGGTCGCGGCGCCGGACACCGCGCCGAGAAACACGGGCCAGAACGCGCCGATAAAAACCACGAAAATCGCGGACGCGCGAAACGTCGGCAACAACGCGATGGCGTAAGGCACATACACCGTCGGCGGCACCGGCGCGGCGACCCGCATCAACGGCGCAAAAAAATGCCGCGCCCAAGTCGTGGCGCCGACCGGAATCCCGAACAATACGGCGGCAAGCACCGCTAAAATGTAACCCGGAATTAAAATCATCATCGACGCGACCGTGCCTTGCCACAACACGCCGAGCGATTCCCACAACGCCCGCGCCACCGCCAGCGGCGCCGGAAAAAGATAACGGCTCTGCGGCGGTAAAATTTCCGCGACGAACGCCCAGACGCCGACAAGGAGCGGAAAGAGCAACAGACCGGAAAGGCGATGCGGCATAATTTTGCGTAAGGGATTAAGGGTTTTAAGATTCTTAAAATCTTAAAAAAAAATTCAAATTCCGCCGCCGTCGCCATCGACGGCTTCGTCGTCGTCGCGCCGGCAATAGCACGCTTGGATTGCCGCGCGATATGACCGGAAATTTTCGGCGGTAATTATGTCTTCGCGCGAGCGCGGGCGCGGCGCGTCAATTTTTATTTCCCCGATGATGCGCCCGGGGTTGGAGCCGAGCGCGATAATTCGGTCGCCGAGCAACAACGCTTCGTCAATATCGTGCGTAACAAAAATCACGGTGCGGCGCGGAGTCGCGGCGCGCCAAATTTCCAACAATAAATTTTGCAAACGGGCGCGGTTGTGCGGGTCCAACGCGCCGAACGGCTCGTCCAACAACAACAGCGGACTGCCGAGCGCGAGCGTGCGGGCGAGCGCCCCGCGTTGCCGCATCCCGCCGGACAATTCGTGCGGATATTTCGCCGCCGCGTCGCCCAAGCCGACCGCTCGCAAATACTCGGCGGCGCGTTCGCGCCGCTCGCGCCGCGACAAGCGCGGCTCGCTTTTCGCCACCGCCAGCGCCACGTTGTCGCGCAACGAATACCACGGGAACAGCGCGTAATCCTGAAACACGATGCCGCGTTGCGGCGACGGCGCGCGCACTTCTTCATCGGCAAAAAAAATCTGCCCCGTCGTCGGCGCGGCTAAACCGGCGATTAACCGCAACAGCGTGGTTTTGCCGCCGCCGCTGGCGCCCAACACCACCAAAAATTCGCCGTCGGCGACGGTCAAACTCAAATGTTCGAGAATAACGCGGTCGCCGTAGGCGAAAGTGATGTCTGCAAGGCGCAAGGTGGTCATCGGTTCTCCAACCAATTAACAATTCACAATTAACAATTAACAATTAACAATTATGGAGTTTTTATTGACAAATCCGCAAGCGCGCGCGAAGCGAATTTTTGATAATCAAACCCCACCATTGTCAATTGTTAATTGTTAATTGTTAATTGCCCTTCGCGCTCGCGTCGCGTTCGGCAAAGACCGCTTCCGCGTTCTGCCAGAAAGGTTCGTCCGGCTCTTCGGCGGCTAAACTGTCGAGCGCGTTTTTATACGGCGCGGTTTCGATGAATTTCGCAATGTCTAAATCCGCCGTGATATAACCGGCGTCTTGCAAAATTTGCCAAACTTGCGACACACCCTGCAAATTGGGGTCGGTCGTCTGGTCGAGCCGCCCGGCGTAATAGGCGTTTTCGATTTTTTCCGGCGCCAATTTCACATACTTGCCGATGATGGCGACGACCTCCGCGCGGTTGGCGGGATTGCCGCGCGCGAACCGCTCGGCTTTAAGAATCGCCCGCAGGAAACGCTTCCAGACCTCGCCGCCGTTGCTCTTGAACTTGGCGTCGTTGGCGACGAGGCGACAGCACGGATGCCCCGGATACAAATCGGCGGAAGCCAAAACAATTTGCAAACCGTTTTCCGCGACCGTTTGGTCGAACGGTCCCCAAATCACGCCGACATCGACCTGCCCGTTTTTCACGGCTTCAATCACCGCCGGCGGGTTTTTCAATTCCGACAATTCCACGTCGGTTTTCCACGAAATGCCGTTTTGGCTGAGCGCGCCGCGCAACACCGCGTCGCCGCTGGCTAAACGCACGGTGGCGATTTTTTTGCCTTTCAGGTCGGCGACGTTTTTCACCTCGCCCGCCCGCGCGATTTTGGTGACTAAAAAAGCGTCCTCGCCCATAATGCCGCCGAGAATGTGGAGGTCGGCGCCTTGCGCGATATGCACGAGCGGCGCGACGGTGCCGAACGCCCCGACATCCAATTTGCCGGCGCGCACCGCCGCCAAACCGTCGGCGGAATTGGCGAATTCAATCAATTCGGCGTCAAGCCCTTCCTCGGCGAAAAAGCCCTTTTCTTTGGCGACAAAAAATTTGGAATGTCCGGTCGCCGGCAAATGCCCGACCACAATTTTGTCGGCGGCGGTCGCGGTCGGCGAAAAAAATCCGGCGACGGCAACCGTTGCCGCCAACGCCAACGGGCGGAGTAAATGGGATAACATTGATGCTCCTTGTAAAAACTAACGGGCGCCGAAGCGCCCGCAAAAAAATGCTTGCCGATACTTACTAATTCGCCAGTGGGAGTAGCGGACAACCGGCAAGCGAGGGCTCAATTCACAATTAACAATTCACAATTAACAATGGTGGAGTTTGATAATTAAAATTCACTTCGTGAAATTTTGACAACCAACTCCTCAATTGTTAATTGTGAATTGTTAATTGTTAATTATTCATACACCACGCCCGGCAACAGCACCACGCTGTTGTCGCGCAGTTTATCCGCGTCGAGGTCGGCGCGCAGAATCCCGATGTCTTTCAGTTCGTTGGCGATGACGCTGAAGGCGTCGTAGGCGCCTTTCGCCGACGGGATGTATTTGAACGTTTTCAGCACCGTCGCGTTAAATTCCGGGTCGCCCGCGACGTATTTTTTGTCCACCTGAATTTGCGTGGTCTCGTCGGGATGTTCCTGAATCCACGCGCTCGCTTTCTGCACGGCGCGGGTGTAAGCCAGCGCCGCCGCCGGGTCTTCTTTATACAATTTGGCGGAAACGTAACCGGCACAGCAGTATTGACTCTTATACGGCTCGTCGCGCGCCGAATCGAGCAGGACGGTCAAGTTGTTCGCTTTCGCCGCCACCGACGCCACGGGGTCGTTCGCCGCCAGCGCGTCAATCGCGCCTTTTGACAAAGCGAGCGGCAATTCCGCGTTACTGAAGACGACAAATTCGACTTCGGCGTCCTTGTCGCCGACTTTCACGCCCGCCGCCGCGAGACCGCGCCGCGTGAACATAATCGGACTACTAGTCAAACTCGGCACGCCGATTCTTTTGCCTTTCAGGTCGGTGAGCGTTTTGATGCCGCTGTCCGGTTTCACCAGCAACTTGTCGCAACCGGTGTGCAAACCGGTGGTGATTTTAATCGTCAACCCGTTCGAGAGCGGCTGAAGCAAGGTGGCAAGCAACCCGAAACTGGCGTCGATTTTGTCCGCGGCAATCGCCTCAAAATTCGCGCCGGCTTGGAGTTTGATGAGTTCGGCGTCGAGACCTTCTTCCGCGTAAAAGCCCTTTTCGTGCGCGATTTGCACGGGACCTTCACACAATCCGCCGGTGAAACCGACGCGGATTTTTTTCAGCGGCGCGTCGGCGGCGAGCGCCGGCAACGTTACCGCGAACGCGAGTAACGCGATGACAATTTTGGCACGCATTTTTTTCTCCTTAAAAGAGGGGGTAAGATTTCAATTACGAATTAACAATTCACAATTAACAATTAACAATTGAGGAGTTGATTGTCAAAATTTCGCGAAGCGATTTTTAATCATCAAACTCCACCATTGTTAATTGTGAATTGTTAATTGTTAATTGCTCTAAATCCGGTATTCCGGTTCGCGTTCCTGTCCGCCGAAGTCGAGGATTTTCAGCAGTTTCCCGCGCAACTGTAAAAAGTCGGGATGACTGCGAGCGCGGGGACGCTCCCGTTTAACGCTGATGATTTCTTCTATCCGCGCCGGGCGCGGACACATCACCACCACGCGGTCGGCGAGATACACCGCTTCGTCAACGTCGTGCGTAACCATAATCATCGTGGTTTTACGCTCCTGCCAAATCCGAATGATTTCGTCCTGCATATTCATTCGCGTAAAAGCGTCGAGCGCGCCGAGCGGTTCGTCGAGCAACAACACGCTCGGCTGATTGACCAGCGCCCGCGCCAGCGCCGCGCGTTGTTGCATCCCGCCGGAGAGTTGGTGCGGATACGATTTGCCGAACGTTTCCAAGCCGACCAATTTCAGAAACTGTCCGACTTCCGCCTTGTGCTCGCGATACAAATGCCGCGCCTTTAAGCCGAACGCCACGTTGTCGTGAATGTTCAGCCACGGGAAAAGCAACGGGTCTTGAAAAACCAGTCCGCGCTCCGCCGCCGGTCCGGTGATGGGCTCGCCGTCCAACGTCAATTCGCCGGCGTCAACCGGATGCAGTCCGGCAATCGCGCGGAGCAACGTTGACTTGCCGCAACCGGACGGACCAATCAGCGTGATAAACTCGCCGGCGGCGACGGACAAATCGACGTTCGACAGCGCCTCGATGATTGAGCCGTCCTGATGCGTGAAGGTCTTTTTCACGCCGCGAATGTTGATGGCGCCGATAGTCGCGGCGCCCGTTTGGGGGGCTACCATTTGATTACTCCTTTTTGCCAGACCAGCACGACATCGCGCAAGCGGAAAAGCAAGGTAATCAGCAAATAAAAGGTAATCGCGATGATGATTAGTCCGGCATAGACGTTGGCGTAGGACAACATTTCGCGTTGCCAATTGACATACCAGCCGATGCCGTTTTTCACGCCGAGCATTTCGGCGGTCATCAGCGTAATAAACGACGAGCAGGTGCCGGTGAACAGCCCGATGAAAATCGACGGCATCGCGGCGGGAATCCCGACGTAAAAAATTTGCCGCCAACGGCTGGCGCCGAGCGTGCTCGACACCTCAAAATAAGCGTTCGGCACGTTGGCGATGCCGCTACCGGTCATCACCGCCGCCGGAAACCACACCGCCAGCGCGATTAAAAACGCGCCGCCGGAAAACGTGGTCGGAAACGCCACCAACACTATCGGTATCCACGCGGTCGGCGGAATCGGTCCGATAATGCGGGTCAGCGGATTGACCCAGTAAGCGGCGGTTTTGTTGAAGCCGACGGCGATGCCGGTGAAGAAGCCGGCAATCGCGCCGGTGAAATAGCCCCACGCCAACAACTTTGCCGACGAGCCGAGGCAATCGACAATCAAATAACGGAAGTCAACGACCAACGCTTCGAGAATCCGCCCCGGCGAGGGGAAAAACAGCGCGGGGAGCAAGCCGAATTTTTGCGTCGCCAAGTGATAGATATTCAGCGCGAGAAATACGGCGGTGTAAAAGGCGGAAATGTGCAGGAGTTTTTCCCGCCAACGCGGAAAAAATTTCGCGCCGACGGCGAGCGTCAAAAAGAACGCCAGCGCGATAAACACCAAATAGCGGTAATACGCATATTTCGTCGCCGGCTGACTGTCGTGGTTGGACAACAGCAACTCAAGCAGAATCGCTATTCCTATCGTCATTGGCACCCACCACAGTTTGACGCGGCGCAGTTCCTTGACCGCCGCCCATGCCGTTGCCAAATAACGCATAGTTTTTGTGATAAATAGGTTCATAATACGGCTTTTCCCCAAAGCGTGGAATAACGGTTAAACGGATTTAATAATTGATAGCGCGATTGGTTATGTTTTGCTAATTTATTCCAACAGTCGCCCTGCAAGGGCGAAATATATCAGCCCAGGGTAAGGCACACGCTCTATCGTGCCGCCACCCTGGGTAGCGGTTGATTGATAAAACTCATCCGACAGTCCCGCCGTTAGGCGGCAAACGCCGCCTCCGGCGGCGAGAGCGGTTCGCCAAAACGCGGCGAACCGTCCAATTGCGGTTGGCGCTCCGCGCCATTTTTACCCAGGGTGGCGCGGCTGATAGAACGTCGCCGCTTACCCTGGGCTAATATGTTTTGCGCTTTCAGCGCGACTGTCGGAATAATTTATCAAAATTGCGCGATTTCAACTCTCAACTTTCAACTCTGAACTCTTACCGCGCGGCGATAAACGAACTAATCACGTCTTCGGCGAGGGTTAAGCCGCCGTCGTAGCCGGTGTAGCCGCGGTTTAGCACCGCGCGGTTCGACACCGGAAACGCCACGGTCAAATGCGCCGCGCCGAGCGCCGCCGCCAGACCGCGGTCAAGCGAACTGCCGACCACAATCGCCGGACGTTTCGCCGGATGATATTTTTTCCAACTTTCCGCCCGCCACGTGTCGTCCACCGCTTCCGTTAAATGCGCCCCGTCGGCGATGAACACCACTTGCGATTTTTCGCCGTAGCGCCCCGCGACCCGCGCGCTCCGCTTGGTAAGCAGAATTTCGCGCTTCTCTGCCGTCAGGTCGTCGGTAACGGCGATTAAATCCGGTAAAAAGCCCAAATCCTCGGCGAGAAAATCCGCCGTCGCGAAAGCGTAATTCGCGTCGCCGATGACAATCGCGTAACGTTGCGCTTCCATATCGTTGAAAACTTCAAGCAATCCTTCGAGATACTCGTAATGCCGACGCCCTTCCGCGTCGATAATTTTCTCCACCGCTTCGCCGCTTACTTTCAACGCCGCGCCGACCGTCCGCAAAAATTTCTCCGTCGCCGCCGCGCCGAACGGCAGAGGCGTGGAAATAAAGTCAACGCCGTGCAGTTCCTTAAATAATTCCGCCGCCTCGATGCCGTAGAGGTCGGACAAAACGATGTTCAGCCGCGCGCCGGCGGATTTTTTAATGAGGTCTAAATCCGCGCCGGAGCCGAAAAAATAATTCGCGCGAAAACCGAGTAATTGCAACAATCGCGCGACGCCCTGCAAATTGCCGCGCCAAAAAACATCCTGCGTCGGCGGCACGCCCCACACGTTGACCAAGTCGTTTTGCTTCGGCGCGCCTTTTTCCACCACCGACTTAAACAACGTTTTCAGCACTTGTTCGTAGCCGAAATAAGAGTTGCCCTTGAATCCGGCGGTCGAGGCGAAAACCACCGGCTTGCCGTCGTTGGCGTATTCCGCCACCACCGCGTCCACGTCGTCGCCGATAACTTCCGGCACGCAACCGGTCAGGACGAAATACAAATCGCCGTCCATAATTTTGATGGCGTTGGCGAGTTCCTCGCCCAACCGCTCGTGTCCGCCGAAAACCACTTCGCTGTCCTGCAAATTCGAGCCCGGCATCGCCAGACCGCTACAATAACCGCCGGTCGCCAAGCCGCCCGAACCGTTTTGCATCCACGTAAAATTCGACGCGCAACCGGGTCCGGCGTGCATCACCGGAATCGTGCGCGGCAACGCGCCGACCGCGGCGAGCGCCCCGCCGAGCGCGCAACTCCACCGCGGACGTTCAAGCGCGGAAACGAGCGGCGGCAACGGTTCGTCTAATATCGAGGTCATAACAGTTCCTTTGAATAGAGCCACCGCTTGTGAATAACGCCACCGCTTGGGGAAATAATCTCTAACATTAAATTTACTCGGCATTTGCCGCGTTTTTCGAGCGGATATACGCAAACGGTTCTTCTTGATACCAACTGTCGCGATACGGCAAACGTCCGTATTTTCCGAGGCGGTCGGTGAACGCGGTGTTGCTCAACTTGCGATGTAGCCGCCGCGCCAAGTCATACACGCCGCGATAACCGATGTAGCCGTAACCGGTGTTGTAAATCACGTGCGTCGGAATACCGAGCCGACCGGCGGTTTGATTGCCGTGCCAATGCCCCAAAAATAAATCCGGCTTGACTTTTTTCAGTAAATTCGCTTCCTCGAACGGCTGAACGTTGGCGACGTTCCACGTGAAATCCTCGCCGCCGGCGCGCAATTTTTCCAACTCAACCTCGGCGAAATTATCGTAATGGAACGAGCGGATGCCGGCGATTTTGAAGCCGAGTTCTTTCAACAGCGACGCGGTCGCGAGCGACCGGTATTCGCCCGCCGATAAAAACACGCGCTTGTCCTTAAACAGCGGCAAAAATTCTTGCAACGCCGCGCGCAGTTCGGCTTCTTCCGCGGAAATCAATTTTTCGACCTGCGGCAGTTTTAATTTTTCCGCCAAATCGCGGAGCCACGCGCTCGTGTTGGCGATGCCGATCGGCATATTGCGAATCAAATACGGCACGCCGAATTTTTCCTCCAAATGCGTCAGAAAATAGTCGTCGTGCGTCGGGCAGGTGCTAATCGACAGCGCCGCCCGCGTCGCGCGCGAAAAACTTTCGGGACGCGCGAACACCGGATAAAAATTCGCCGTCAGCCCCAATTCTTCAAACAGACGCTCAATTTCAATTTCGTCGATGCGTCCCATCGAGCCGACGTTCATCACGTTAATCGTTTTTTCTTCGCGGATAATTTTCTCGTCCGGCGCGGGCAATAAATTTCGCCCGATGGCGTGATAAATCACGTCGTAGGCGGTCGCCATAAAACGGGTCTTAAAGCCCTCGCAATGCACCGGCAAAAGCCGCGCGTTGACCGCCGGTTGCACCTGCGCCGCGACGGAGTCGATGTCGTCGCCGATAATGCCGGGCAAGCAACTGGCGACCACGACAATCACTTGCGGCTGATAGAGCGCGTCGATTTCTTTGATGGCGCGTTCAAGTTTCGCGTCGCCGCCGGAAATAACGTCAACTTCGTTGAGCGCGGTCGAAAACCACAGCGCGTCGAACGGCTTACCGCGCCGCGCGTTATGACCGGCGCGCACGTTGCCGTTAATCCCGTGAATGGACGAGCCGCAACCGACGCCGCCGTGCAGTAAAACGGCGGTGTCCGGCAAACTGCACATAATCCCCAAACCCGGAAGCAACGAGCAGATTGACCCTTGCGTGAAACCGCGCTCGGCGTCCGCCATTAACGCGCACCGTTTGCCGGGGCGGCGCGAACCGCAGACCGTCCCGCCGTAAGCCAAACAGGTCTCGTGATGCCGGTCTTCGCGGCGCGGCGGCACAGTTAAATCAAGGTTGCTCATAAAAGACCTTTGTCTTTCTTAATAGAGTGGTTCAGTTTACTGCGTATCACTTAAACGTTGTTTATTGTGCGCGTATCTGCGCATTTTCTATTGCCGACAAATAACTTATCTGGTAAAACTCTCGTTGCGACGCTAGCGGTATATTTAATAACATCTCAGACGACACCGATTTTTTCCATTCCGCCAACCACATATTTTTGATTTCGCCGTAAAGTTCACGATAGTCCGTCGGCGTTTGGTCAACGCTCGCCATCAATTTATTCGCCGTTTTTTTCTCGCCTTGAACTTTATTTTCCGCTTCTTTCGACAATCCACTCGCTTCCGCATACGACGCATAATCTTGAAATTCCCGCGAGTGCGTCGATGCGTATTCCGTCGCCTCTTTTAGGTTCCAGTCATACCAGTCCTGTTCGCTTATTGTGGCATTAACTACGCCGCCGGATTTTGTCGCGTCAATAATTCTACGCGCCAACTCATCTTCTCGCGACGTTTGCGACAAATTAGGAATAAATTTTCCCCCTGCAAAACTTTCATCTAACGAACGGCTAGCGCTGATGGAAAAATAATCGGCAGTCGTAATAAACCGGTCGGATATTTTCTTCTGATAGGTGTAACCCTCGCTATCGACAGACAATTGGTCGCCGATTACCAACGTTGACGGTTCGTCCGCCGAAAAAATGAATTTGCGACTTTGACCGTAGGAAACAAACCGCGGTCCGTCGGAATAACTGCCGATTTCCGACAAATCGGCAAATGCAATCCGGTCGCTTTTCGCTTGAAACGCCTGAAAAATATCGGCGTCATTTTTCAACACATCGTCAATTTCCGCGCTAAAACGATTGCCGTCCGTCGAGGTGATGAGCGCGTGCAAACGAAAGTTTCCTTTGCCGGCGCCGTCTTCGACAAAACTGAACATTAGATTTTCACCGGCGGCAAGCGTTACTCCGGCTTTCTCCAACACCGTTTTCGCGACCGTCGCCAAATCCGCGCTGACCCCCACCGCCGCGATTTGACCGTTGTTCATTCGATTGCTGATTACGCCTGCCGCGCTGTCGAGCGTTGACGCATCGCCGGTAGCGCGGAATTTATCCATATATTCCGACAGGTCGAAATTAATCTGCGCTTGCAGGTCGTCGGCAACCGGACGGTCGCGCCACGCCGCAAAAGTTTCAGACATTTTTGCCGACGCCGTAACGTTATATGCCACGGAGGTCTCCGCCCAGTATTCCTCGCGTCCGTTTATTTCCGCCGCCGTAATTGACGAATAGGCACTCATATTTGTAGCCGGTTTGGTTGGGCTTAACGCCGCGCTTATTTGCGGTATTTGGCTCTCCGTAAATTGAGCGCTACCGGACGCGAAATTTATCCCGCCTATGTATTCAACGTCGCAAGCATTGATGCCGCCGGAAATCCCGCGTTCAATCCGCAATTCATATCCGTCCGCCCGCATAATTTCGTCGAAGCGGCGCATCGCTTCCGGTTCGTCATACTCGTCGCGCAATCCGGCAAGAAGCGCGTCGTAATTTTTCGCCTGTTCGGCGCGACCCTCTTTAGTGCTCAAATCAACGGCGCTAATCGCGCCCGCGGTCGCCGAAAAATTCGCAAACGCGGCGTAGGCGGCGGCTGATATTTCAACGCTATCGCCACCCGCGCTAATTTTACCGGCGATACCGGCGGATTTCTCATCACCGCGAATCGCGACGCCGCCATTCGCCAACGGGCTAAATCCGCCCCACAAATTACTGCTAAAACCGGTATTAAAGCCGACAGCCGTGGACATGGTTAGCCCTCCCTGAAAAGTGTAAATGAAAGAAGTGTTGTCTTTCATTTACGGATTTCAGCGGCTGAACTTTAGTCCTTTTTTAGCGCGATTCTAATTCCGGCAGGCGGCGTAATTACTGCTCACTGCCCACTGCTCACTGCTAAATCCCGTCTTTCGGCGCGACTTCGCCGGTTTCGATTTTCAACAATTTTTCCGCCCACGAACCCGCCCACTGGTGCAATTCCTCGACCGACATCGGATTCGGCGTTTTGGAGTCCGTGTGCTTGGCGATTTTTTCGGCAAGTTCCAAATAGACCTGCGCTTGCGCCGAGTCCGGCGCGGCTTCGATGACGGTTTTGCCTTGCAATTCCGCCTGCGTAACCGTTACCGAGCGCGGGACGTATTCGACGATTTGCGTTTGCGTGCGCGCGGCGAAATCATCGACAATCGCGCGGCTATACGGCGCGTTAATCGAGTTGGCGATAATGCCGCCGAGCAACGCGCCGCCGGTGCTACTGTATTTTTTAATGCCGGCGAAAAGATTATTCGCCGCGTAAATCGCCATAAAATCCGACGAAGTTACGGTGAACACGTGCTTGGCGATGCCTTCGCGAATCGGCACCGCGAACCCGCCGCAGACCACGTCGCCCAACACGTCGTAAAGCACGATGTCGATGTCGAGATTTTCAAACACCCGCAATTGTTTCAGTTGCTCGACGGCGG
The DNA here is from genome assembly GCA_031261425.1 of Planctomycetota bacterium. Lineage (GTDB taxonomy): Bacteria > Planctomycetota > SZUA-567 > SZUA-567 > SZUA-567 > MS499-59. Next base: position 17,160 of record JAISJR010000017.1, on the reverse strand, counting down.
TGATAATCCCGCGACCGGCGCAACCGACGCCCGGCGCCGGACCGCCGGCTTCGACGCAATACACGCCGCCGGCGCCGGTAAAAATAATTTCGTCGGCGGTAACTTTGCCTTTGGCGCGGAGCGTGTCCAACACGGTCGGAATGTAAGTGCCGCCGCGCAAAGTGTTGGTCGAATCGCTTTTCGGGTCGCAACCGACCTGCATAACTTTGTAACCCAATTTTGCCAGCGCGGCGCTGATGTTCGACGAGGTGGTTGACTTGCCGATTCCGCCCTTGCCGTAGATGGCGATTTGTTTGATTTCTTTGGACATCGAAAATTCCTTTTGTTTTTGATTAAGACGCCGCTGTCCGCGGCAAGTCGCAAACAGTTATCACCGATTTAGTAATAAATATGATAATACGCCGGCGGCGGTAATTGTCAAGATGAAAAATTTGGGGAAAAATGAACGGCGGCGGCGGGCGTTCCGATTATTTCTCACAGAGGCACAGAGACACAGAGTTCCACAGAGAAAAAATGAATTTGTTTAATTCTTTCTTTTTCTCTTTTCTCTCTCCGTGCCTCTGTGGCTCTGTGAGAAATCTCTTGCTCTTTAATTCGGGTTAATTCGTGTAATTCGTGGACAAATCTCTTTACTTCACTTCGAGAATCAACACGCCGAAACCGAGTTGGCGGGCTTGTTCGGCGCGGACTTCGGCGAGATGGCGATTGCGGAACGCGCCGATTTGCACGGCATAGACCCCGCGTCCGTTGAGGTGATTTTGGCTGACGGCGGTTTCGATGCCGTTCGCGGCGAGGCGATAAGTCGCCGCCAGCGCGGACGCCCTATCGACGTAAGTGGTGCTGAGACGAACGCGATACAGCGGCGCCGGCAAATACGGGTCAATCGCGGCGACCGTGGCGTCGCTACCGAGCGGGTTGACCAACACAAATTCGGCGCGCGTCGCGTCAATCATTTCCGGCGTGAAAAGGTCGTAATAATTATGGCGCAAGTCGGCGTAAATCGCCTCGGCGCGCGGCAGGTCGGGTAGGCGGCGCATAATTTCCGCTTGCGCCAACAGCATTTTCACCCGCAATTGCCGGTCGTCGCAAAAACGCGCGGAATTAGCCAAAATTTTATTCGCGTCTTCCAAGTAGCCGGTTTTCGCCAAACAGACGGCTTGATAGTATGCCGCTTCGTAACGCCGGGCGTTCGGCTGTTTGGCGTAGTCGGCGAAAATCGCTTCGGCGCGTTCATAGTTGCCCTGCGCGTAAAACGCCTCGGCGTCGGCGTAGCGCTGATACGGCGCGCAAGCGCCCAAACATACGGTCAAGACCGCGAACAAAAATTGCCGGCGCATTGTTTAATCTCCCCCTATTATTGGAACCGCGCGAACCGCGCCCAAATGAAGAGCAATTAAAAATTACAAATTAAAAATTAAAAATTGTGGAGTTTTTGTTTTCAAATTCGCTTCGCGCAATTTTGATAATCAATCCGCCATTTTTAATTTCTAATTGTTAATTGTTAATTGTTAATTGTTAATTTTTAATTGCTCTTTCAAAACGCCACGCCCGTCCGCAGGGCGAACACGTGCGCGACTTGCCCCCAGTTTAGCGTTTCTATGCCGTATTCGCCGATAAAATACAGTCCGCTCGCCCAAGTGTATTTGCCGTGCGCGACGAATTTGTTGTAGTCGGCAACGGCGCCGCGATTGTCGATGCGCAACCATTCCGCCATCGCGCCGAGTTCGATTTTACCGGTGAGTTGATACAGCCCGCCGACGGACACCGTGTGCGTGTTATAGCCGGTGGTGAAATTCCAGTTAATCCCCATTTCGTATTCGGCGAATAATTCCAGCGGCGCCGCGCGATAATCCAAGCCGACGCTGAACGCATATTCGTCGTTCCGCGCCGCGTCGTGATTGGCGGGAGCGCGTTGTCCTTGGTGGTCGGAAATATATTGCCGGACGCCCGATAATTCCGCGACCAGACCCTCGAGCGGCGTTTGCCACCACAGCCGCGCCGCCAAACTCTCAAAGCCGCTCCCGCCGCGTTGCCAATCGTCCTGACGTAATCGCCGGGGGTAATCGTCCGGCTGAAAAACCGCGACTTCCAAGCGCAGAATGTCGCGCCAATCGAAACTGACGCCGCCCATTACCACGCGGTCGATTTCGCCCGGATGCCAAACCGGCGCGCCGCGGTTGAATATCGAAACGCCTTCGGCGCTGTCCGCGCCGTTGTTGTGGTGATAACTTTGGATGACGCCGAGCGTGCGGTCTTGTCCGTAGGGAATTTCGCCTTTGCCGAAAATGATGCCGAACGGACCGCCGCAAATCTGCCGCCAAATGAGCAGGGCTTCTTCGAGAATTTGCTGTTGCGAGTCGGGTCGGCGTTCGCTTAAATCCAATTTGATGCGTCCTTGCGCGCCGTTGCCCAAATCGAGATAGAAGCGCAGATTGGTTTGCCGAAGCGCCCAGTCGCCGCGACCGACCGTGCCGCTCGCGCCGCCGTCGCGGTCGCGTAGAGAAAAGGTGTAATCGGTGTTAAATTCGCCGCCGATTTGCAACGTCGAACGGGCGAGACGCCGCGCGGCGACCAATTCGTCGTCCGGCTCCGCCGCGACCGCCGCGCCGAATAGCGCTCCGCCGACGGCGATTAAACCGATGATTAAAATATGCGCGCGCCGCGTCATTGCTTCCCGTTCTCAACTCTGACCGAAAACGGGCATTGTGTAAATTGCCAAACGCGGGGCAAGAAAATTCGGAGAAAAGCGGCGGGGGAATCGCGGGGGGGGGGGGGCAAATTCGCCCTACGGTTTGGTCTCGATTTTATTCCGCCAAAACCGTGTCGGCGTGCGCGTAGGGCGGGGCGCAGAAGCAAAGGAACGCTAACGGCGCGGCGCCGGCGTTGCGGCATTGGTGCGTCGCGCCGGCGGGAATATGCGCCGTGTCGTTGGTGGCGACGCGGCGCGTTTCGCCGTTGACCGTTAGTTCGCCCTCGCCGCGCAAAAAATAATACACTTCTTCGCTGTGCGGATGCCGGTGCGGAAGCGTCGCTTGTCCCGCCGCCAAAGTCGCCTCCGCCACGCTCAAATTTTTGCAGTCCGCCGTCAACCGCGGATTAAACAATTCCCGAATCTCCGACGAATCCTTCGTCGTGAACGGCGGAACGGTCTCGCGATTCGTCAAGTTCATCGGCATCTTCCTCGGGCGAACTGTCCGGCGGCGCGTCGTCTGCGTTCGCGATTTTGACGAGCGGATGCGTCGTCATTTTGGCTAAAAATTGTTGCGCGGAACGCGGGCGTTGTTCGCGTTTTTTGTTTAACAGCCACGCGATTAGTTGTCCCGTCGCCGGCGAAATTTTCGCGTCGATTTCCGCCAGCGGACGCGGCGCGTCGTTGATTTGCGCGACCAAGAGCGCGGACGGCGACGCGCCGGCGAACGGCGGCGCGCCGGTCAGCAATTCATACCACACGCAACCGAGCGCGTAGAGCGCCGAGCGAATATCGGGGTTTTCGCCTTGCGCCGTTTCCGGCGCGGCGTAAGCGGCGAACGCTTGCGTCCACTGTTCCGCCGTCGCGAACGCCAAGTCCTTCGCCACGCCGAAATCGGCGATTTTTATGTCGCCGTTTTCCGCCAACAATAAATTGTTCGGTTTGACATCGACGAGGAGCAAGCCCTGTTGATAGGCGTAATGCATCGCGGCGGCGGCGGCTTGCGCGATTTTCAACGTTTCAATTTCTTGCAATTTGCGCGTTTGCAACCGGCGCAATTTGCTCGCCGCGGATTCGCCGCGAATAAATTCCATCGCGTAGAAAAAGTATTTGCCGGCGCGTCCGCAGTCGAAGCCGCGGGCGATGTGGGCGTGCCGAAGCCGCGCCGTTTGGCGGGCTTCGTTGAAAAATCTTTCCGCCGCATTTTCCGCCGCCGGCGCGATGAGTTTCAGCGCCGCGTCGCGCCCGAAGCGCGTTGACTTGCCGCGCAACACCACGCCGCTGACGCCGCGCCCGACGACGCGCAGGTCTTCGTAATCGGGAACGGGTTGCGTCCACGGTTCCAATTCGCTATCGGCGGCGTCCATAGTTAGACCTCGTATAAAGAACAATTAAAAATTGTGGAGTTTTTGTTTTCAAATTCGCTTCGCGCAATTTTGATAATCAATCCGCCATTTTTAATTTGTAATTTTTAATTGCTCTTATTGTTGCCGTTCTTTTTTCATAATGAACAAATAATTAAACCCGCGCAGGAAAAAGTTGCCCTCGGCGGCGGCGCGGCGGTAGTTGCCCATTTGCAACGTTTGGTTGTGGCGCGTAACCGCCACAATATCGACCGGCGTGCAGTAGCGGCGCATTATGCCGAACAATTCAAAGCCAATCGGGGCGAAAAATTTGTCTTTGACAAACGAGTCGCCGACGTAAAGCGCCCAATAACGGTCGGGGCGCAACACCCGCGCGATTTCCTTAATCACCAATGCCATCGCTTCGTAATACGCCGGCGTCGCCGCCGAGAGTTTGCCGATGCACCGGCGGTCGGCGGAATACGTCAAATGGTCGGAATACGGCGGGTCGATAAAGACGAAATCCGCCTTCGCGTCTTCGAGCGGCAATTTACGCGCGTCGCAACGGAAAATGTCGGGGCGCGTCGGCGCGAGGTCGTAGCCGAGCGCGCGCCGGTTTAAGTCGCGCGCCACGTCGAGCGTGGTGCCGCTCCCGCACATCGGGTCCACGACCAGCGCTTTTTCATTGGTGTAGCGGTGGAGTAAATTCCAGATGATATAACTCGGCGTCGCGCCGGCGTAGTTGCTGTCGCCCTGTTTGCCCGCGCCGTAATTCTGCGACGGAAAATCCCACAACGTCGTAACTTGCGGCGAAAGATTTTGTTTGCGCGCGCGAAGCGACGTAGTCGCGAGCGACGCAACCGCGAGCGACGTAGCCGCGGCGGGGCGGGGCGGGACGGGACGGGACGGTCGATGAGGGCGGGGCGGCATTGGCGTTGGGCTTTCGTCGGGAAAAACTCGGCAAACACACTTTATTCTATTTCGTCATTGCTCCGGCGATTTACCGCCGCCGGCAGGCGCCGGAAGCGTAGCCCCACGCCGCGCCGATGAGCAGTCCGCCGATGTGCGCGCCGTTCGCCACGCCGGTCATCAGCACGCAAACGCCGAGCCAAATCAGCATAAAACTGACGACGCCCGGATTGAGCAACACGCCGTAGCGCGGGTCGGTTTTGCCGCGCAACCACAAAAATCCGAGCAAGCCATACACCACGCCGGAAAAGCCGAGAAAATTCGGTCCCGCCCAAAAGTATTGCGTCAAATTCGACGCGACGCCGATGGTCAGCATCAGCGCGAGCAAATACCCCGTGCCGTGTTTGCGCTCGATGAGCGGCGCCAAATCATAGACCCACAGCATATTAAAACCGATGTGCAACAGCCCCATAAAATTGAAGCCGCCGCCGGACGAAAACACCGGCATATGCAACAACGCCGGCGTGAACAGCCGCCAGATTTGTCCGCGCTCGAAAATCGCGCCGAGTCCCGCGTCGCCGAGCGGCGTGATTTGGAGCGCGTCGCAGAGATAGGGGAAGGTCGCCGGAATGAGCGTTTGCAACAACCATAAGCCGACGCACACCGTCAAAATCAGCCACGTCAGCGGCGTCGAGTTCGACGCGGTCAACGCGCCGCGCGATTTTTTCAGTTGCGTTTCCGCCAAGCCGGAGGCGGGGCGGGCTTGCCGGAACGCCGCGCGCGCTTGCGGGAGAAATTCGGCGTAGGGCGCCTTGTCGGCGTCGGCGAGAAATTGTTGAAACAGCCCGCGCGCTTCCGGCAGTTGATTTTCGTCGAGCGCCCAGAATTCCCAGCCGCTCCGGTCTTGCTCAAACTGACAACTAATCCGCCGCGACAACAAAAATCCCTGCGCCATCAGCGCCTCGTTGTCGTCGTTGATTCTGCCCAATAAACGCATGGTTTCCCCGATGTGAAAAGAACAATTACGAATTACAAACTACGAATTACGGCGAAAAAGTCGGTAGTCGGTAGTTTTTAGTCGATAGTTGTGGAGTGTTAGCAAATCCGCCAGCGCCCGCGAAGCGAATCTTTGACCGTTAAACCCCACCACTAAAAACTACCAACTAAAAACTATCAACTGCTCTTCATTCGTAATTTTTAATTTTTTTTATGTTTAACTCATAACCCCTCAAAACCGGCGTCCACCTTTTTGTCTTGCGCGTGTTCCGCGTCGGCTTGCTTTTTCAAATCTAAATCCGTATAGGTTATTTTAATCGCATCTTCCGGCAAAATCCCATTCCATTTCTCTTTTCGCCGGATTGCCTTACCCCACTTAAACTCTATTTGCCAATGCTTATTTTCCCATAAATCTTGCCCCACACTCCAAACATTATATTTACCATACTTCTTCTGCAAATTATCAACTACTTTATCTTTAAGATTCTTGTCCCACTTCGAGGCGTGAATATTTTCGTTCCACGTCAAATCTTCACCATAAATAAAAACCACTTTATCCTGCCAAATTCCTACCTCGTAATAATCAAAAAGGTCGTTTTTCTCGCTCGGCGTAAATGGATAAACAATCGTGCCATTAACCAAACGCTCGACTTCGTTACCAAGATTCGGCACAGAACTCTTAGCCGCCCCGAATTTAACCCCGAACGCCCCGTCGCACTCCTCCGCGCCCGTCGCGCTGCCCGCCGCCAAACGCGCCTGCTCGTTTTTAACCGCCGTCTCGTAATCCTGTTTCGTGGCGCGGCGACATTCGACTTTGCCCTTCATCGAACTGAAAATCAATTTGTCGCCGTTAAACGAAATTTCCGCCGCCAAACCGACCTGCTCTTTTTCCTTTGCCGACAACTCACCGCCTATTTCTTTCAACGTTTTAACGCGCTCTTTGGTATTAAACACTTTTAGCGTCTTGCCGTCGGCGGAAGTTTGATATTCGCAATCGAGTTTGTCGCCGTTGACCGCAATGCTGTTTTCGCCGACTTCGACGAAAATCAATTCCTTGACCGGCTCCGGCTTGCTAAACAGAGTCGGCGGCGTAGTCGTCATTTCACCGAGCCAGCCGCCTTGGGCTTGCTCCAACAATTCATTGCCGCCGCAAGCGGTCAGCAACACCGCCCAAATCCCAAAAATCGCGCCCAATTTCCACTGCCGTCTCATTGTTTCCCCTTTCTTTTTTGGCGTTCAAGAACTCTTTTTCACCGCCCCCAATCCGCGCCGCGACTAACTTCAAGATTAACTTCGATTTTGGTTATCGCTTGGTCAAGCCGCTCCGTCAATTTTTTCAACGACGAATCATCACTGTTATGGTCAAGACCGTGTTTATGCTCTAATTCGTCAAGTTTGCCCAACGACCGGCGCACACTTTGGCAATGCTCATCCGTCCATTCGTCCGGGCGCTCTTCCGCCAATTTCACCACCATTTGCCAATCGCGAAAATGCGGAACGCGCTCGCTTGCAAGCGCGTCCACAGTTCGAGTAATCAACTCGCTAACTTCGTTTTCGCCGCGAGTTTCGCCGCGTGGTTGGCTACATAACTCAATTGAAATTCCCGCTCCAACCGGCACACTGCTATCATCATTTCCGGCGGCAAATTCAACTCCTTTTTCAGTGTTCCGCCACTTATCTTGTCCAAGATGGCGAGCAAGTCGGCTGTCGAGTATCCCGCGTAAGTCGCGGGCAATTTTGGCGTATTCATTTCTGTCTCCTTGAACTTGATTAACGTCATCAATTAAAGTTTCAACTTGCCCTCGCGATAAAATTTTGGCTATTTCTTTTCCCTTAACCGGAATTTCCGCGCGTTGCAGAGTTTTTTGCAATTTGCTGACTAATTGCGGCTCAACCGATAAACGACTGTCGCCCAATAGTCCCGCAACCGTCGTTACTTGAATTTTCGCTTCCGCCAAAGTATCACAAAACGCCTTTGCCGACGCGCCGGAAGAAAAAACATCTTCCACTATGACGACGGCTTTGCCTTTGGCATTTTGGCGCAATACGTCTGGATTTTCCAAAACATATTCCCGTGCCACAAATGGGCGTTCTTCACGAGGAACATCTTTCATCGGGATTGAATGAAGTCGGTTCGCAATCGCAGTCCCATCTATTTCACTGCCACCTAAATCATTCACCAATCGCCGCGCCAACGCCGGCACCAGCGCGTTCGCGCCGGAAGTGCTGGGCATAATAATAAAAAGTGGCGGCAAGCCGTTTAAGCGTTTCGCCAATTCCGCGCTTTTGTCGGCGTTCCACAAGTGAGCAACAACGACGTCCGCGCCGCGTTCTTTTTCCACACTCTCGTATTCTTTTCCTGTTTCGTCGTATTTGTTTTTCGCCGCTTTCCATTCCGGGCTGGACATTATCGCATCGTAAGCGGTCGGTTTGCCCGACACGCCTTTTTCATTGAGCGTCAACGGAATCTCTAACGGTTTGATTTCCGCGTCCATTGCTTTACCGTTCTTTACCAAATAATTGCGCGCGCCCGTTACCGCCCTCGTCCTCTTGACCTGTCGCGTTGCCAACCCCGCGATATTGTCCGCGCCATTCCGTCGTCGTCATATTCTTTTTTGGCGTTCAAGAACTCTTTTTCACCGCTCCCAAATCCGCGCCGCGGCTAACTTCAAGATTAACTTCGATATACGCGGTAAGTTCTTCTTTGCGGTGAAGACCATCATCATCACTGCTCATCAAAAAAGCGACATCACGCCCAGTTTTCGATTTTTAACCCCGCGATTTTGGCGAAGTGTCCGTCATCGGTAACCAGCGTTCCGTTGCGTGAAATCACGATTGCCGCGATGAAATAATAGTTGACGGGAAGCGGCGTGCCGCGCCGTTCTAAATTCGCTCGAATTTTTCCATACACTTGCGCCGCTTCATCGTCGTATTCGACAATTTCAAAGTCCGACAAAAATTCTCGCGCCCGCCGCATATTTTCCTCACGCCGCCCGCTTTTTCCCGCGCCAAAATACAGTTCGCCGGCGACGACCGACGGTATCAAAATTTCGCTTGGGGGCGTTGCCAAAATTTTTCGGCGGATTGCCTGATGGTTGCCGTTGATAAAGAAAATACAGTTGTTCGCGTCCAGAAAATAACTCATACAAATTCCTCCAACACGCGATTGCCGCGGTCAAATTCCCGTTCGGGCATCACAAAAGTCGGGTCGGTAATTGAACCGTAAAGTTGGCTTAAACGTTCGCGCCGCGCTTCCGCTTTACTATCCTCCGCAAAAACTTTTTTCAACGTCTCATTGACCAATTTTGACACGGAAACATTCGCCGACGCCGCGCGAAGCGTCGCCGTTTGAAAAACTTCGCTGTCTAAACGCAAACTCGCCTGCATTGCCGTTCCCTCCATCTGCCGCGCCGATGAATTATCGCCCTCGTCCTCTTGACCGGTCGTAATTGAACTTCAGTCCGCCCAATTATTGACCACCGCCGTATGCGGGGCGATGGCGGCGCGCAAATCGGCTTCGGCAATCACGCCGACGTGGCGCCAGACCTCTTTGCCGTCCACGTAAATAACCATCGTCGGATTTTGTTCCACGCCATACCACGAGTTGTCAACTTCGTATTCAAAGACCTTGCGCGCCCGCACGCCGGACGGCAACGAGCGAATCAAATTTTGATAAATCGGGTCTTGTTGCGCGCACGCCGGACAAACCGTTTTTGCGAAATAAACCAGCGTCGCGCCCATCCGTTCTTCCGAGCCGAATTCGTGTTTGCGCAACACGCCGCCCGCGCGGTCCGCGTAACGGACGGTCGTGCCGGCGGCAGGCGTCGCGGGCGCGGGCGTTGCCGCGTTTTTTGCCGGCGCATTAGCGGCAGGCGGCGTCGAAGCGCACCCCGCGAATATCGCCAGACCGCCGATTAAGAGTATTTTTTTCAGCATTTTTCACCTCGTTTTAGAGCAATTACAAATTAAAAATTACAAATTAAAAATGGCGGAGGTTAATTCGTTTGGCGCCATTTGATAATTACACCGCAATTTTTAATTTTTAATCGCTGATTTTTAATGGGAAACTGCGGTGGGCGCGTTCAGACGCAAAACGAAACATTGTTACAAGACCGCCGATAGTGTCAATCGTCGCGCGTCAGCCGGACGGCTTTATGGCGGCGGCATCGTTCATATAATCCGATTTTTTTAGACAGGAGTCCTTATATGTCTGCCGCCGAAAAGACCGACCGTCCCGCGGGCATCCCGCCGATGCCGCTCAACGCCGAACAAACCGCCGCGCTGTGCGAAAAATTAACCTCGGCGTCCGCGACCGCCTGCGACGCGCAAGCGTTGAGCGAGCGCGTGCCGCCCGGCGTCGCGCCCGCCGCGAAAGTCAAAGCCGAATTTTTATCCGCCATTGCGACCGGCGCGAAAAAATCCGCCGTTATCGCGCCGGCGCCGGCGGTGGCGCTACTCGGTTCGATGTATGGCGGCTACAACGTGTCCGCGCTGATTAAACTGCTTGCCTCCCCGCTCGCGGACGAGGCGGCGGCGGCGTTGTCGCAAACGATTTTGGTTTTTGCCGATTTCGACGCCGTCGCGCAACTCGCGCAATCGGGAAATCGCGCCGCGCAAAAAGTTCTTGAAAATTGGGCTAACGCCGCGTGGTTCACGGCGCGTCCGGCGTTGCCGGCGACGATGCGACTGCGCGTCTATAAAGTGAGCGGCGTGGTAACGACCGACGATTTATCGCCCGCCAAAGACGCGGTTACGCGCCCCGACATTCCGTTGCACGCGCTCTCGCTGGGCGGCGCGTCTTTTCCCGACGCGATTGATTTTATGGCGGACGCGCGGCGGCGCGGCGAAAAAGTCGCGTTTGCCGGCGACACCGTCGGCGTCGGCTCGTCGCGCAAGTCGGCGAGCAATTCGCTGATTTGGCATATCGGCGACGACATTCCTTTTGTCCCGAACAAGCGGCGCGGCGGCGTGGTTTTGGGCGCGACCATCGCGCCGATTTTTTTCAACACTTTTGAAGACGCCGGCGGCTTGCCCCTCGTTTGCGACGTGAGCCGATTGACGACCGGACAACTGATTACGGTGAATTTTTCAACGGGAAAAATCACCGGCGAAAGCGGCGAAACGCTGACGACTTTCAATTTGCAACCGGCGACTCTGCCGGACGAATATCGCGCCGGCGGGCGGATTCCGCTGATAATCGGCAAAGCATTGACGGCGCAAGCCGCCGCCGCCGTAAAGGGAAATTACGAATTACGAGTTACGAAGGACGAGTCGCTATTCACGCCGGCGCCCGCGCCGAAAAAAATTCCGGCGGGGTGGACGCTGGCGCAAAAAATTGTCGGCAAGGCGTGCGGCAAAAACGGCGTCGCGCCGGGCGAAAGTTGTCAGCCGCAAATAACCACCGTCGGCAGTCAGGACACCACCGGTCCGATGACGCGCGACGAATTGACGGAACTCGCGTGTTTGCAATTCGCCGCGCCGTTCGTGTTGCAAAGTTTCTGCCACACCGCCGCGTATCCCCAAGAAAAGGACAAGGAAACGCACGCGACCTTGTCGCAATTTTTTACCGAACGCGGCGGCTTCGCGCTCCGCCCCGGCGACGGCATTATTCACAGTTGGCTCAACCGCCTGCTGTTGCCGGACACGGTCGGCACGGGCGGCGACAGTCATACGCGCTTTCCGCTCGGCATTTCGTTTGCGGTCGGTTCCGGCTTGGCGGCGTTCGCGGCGGCGCTCGGCTCGATGCCGCTCGATATGCCGGAGTCGGTATTGGTCAAAATCGTCGGGCAACTGCCGCGCGGCATTACTTGGCGCGACGCGGTGAATTATTTGCCTATTCGCGCCGTCGAACTCGGCTTGCAGTCCGAATTTGGCAAAGGCGAAAAAAATGTCTTTAACGGGCGGATTTTGGAAATCGAGGGCTTGACGCGGCAGATGCCGGTCGAAGAGGCGTTTGAATGGTCGTGCGCGTCCGCCGAGCGGAGCGCCGCCGCCTGCACCGTCGATTTGGCGGAAGACGCGGTCGTCGCGTGGCTGAACGACAGCGTTAAAATTATCGACGGCTTGATTGCCGGCGGCTATCAGGCGCGCGTCGCGCTGGAAAAGCGCCGCGCCTCGATTAGCGAATGGCTGAAAAAACCGGCGCTGACGCGGCGCGACGCGAACGCCGAATTTGCGGCGACGCTCGAATTGGACGTGGCGCAAATTCGCGAACCGGCGCTGGCGTTGCCGAATAATCCCGACGCGGCGGGTTGGTTGAGCGACCACGCGGGGCGGGCGCTTGACGAGGTTTTTATCGGGTCGTGTATGACCAATCGCGAGCAATTCCGCGCCGCCGCGCAAATTTTGCGCGGCAAAAAAATCGCGGTGAACCGGCTGTGGATTACGCCGCCGACGCGCCTCGACCGCGAGGTTTTGGAACGCGAAGGCGTGTGGAAAGTTTTCGCCGACGCCGGCGCGCGGCTTGAAATTCCGGGTTGCAGTTTGTGTATGGGCAATCAGGCGCGGGTGGCGGACGACGCGACGGTGTTCTCGACCAGCACGCGGAATTTCAACAACCGGATGGGCGACGGCGCGCAAGTATTCCTCGGTAGCGCTCTCCTCGCGGCGGTCGCCGCCACGCTCGGTCGCCTACCGACGAAAGAAGAGTATTTTGCTCGGGTTGAGAGTTGAAAGTTGAAAGTTGCGCGAAGTAAATTAGAAAAAATCAAACTCCGCTCAACGCTACTCCCGCCGTCGCCACCAGACCGTCGCGGCGGCGAGGAGCCAGATTTCCGGCAACGCGACCAGCGACAGCCACCACAGCCACCGCCAGCCCTTCGGCGAGAGGTTGATGGCGTAAGTCAGATATTCGCGCGGCGCGACGTTGATGTCGTAGTGCCGCCCCGCCAACCAGCGCGTCGCCGCGTTGAGAAAACTTAAATTCCCCTCGCGGTTGATAAATAAATTCGACGCCCAACCGACGCTTCCCGCCACCACAATTCGCGCTTCCGGCGCGGCGGCGCTCGCCGGCAACGCCGCCGCCGCGATGACCGTCGCCGGTCCGGCGGCAAATTTACTCGTCGCGTCGGGTAGCGGTTGCGCCGCCGTCGGCAGAAAACGTTTGCTCGGTTTCAGCGACCGCGCCACGCGCGACAGCACCCAGCCGGTCGGACTGTCGTCCGCCACCGCGAGCGACTGCGTGTTCGGCATCACAATCACCGTTTGCGGCAGACCGGTTTTTATCGGCGACGCCTCGTCGAGCAACGTCAAGACCTGATGCGCTTGTCCGGCAAAATTATTTTTTTCGTCGAACACGCGGTCGCCGTTCGGATAAATGCCGATGGCGTCCAACATTTTTTCCGCGCCGCACCGGTAATGCCGTCCGACGCCGAGCGCGGCTTCGTCGCCGGGCGCCGGCAGAAGCAACAACAAGCGTCCGCCGTTTTGCAAAAACTCCGTTAGAATTTCATTGCGCGCGGCGGACAGCGGTTTATTAAAGCCCGCGACCACCAACACGTCGCAATCCGGCGGCGGCGCGCCGTCAAACGACCACGGGCGCAGGCGATACGCTTCCCGCGCCAGCGCCTCGGCGAAAAGTCCGACGCTGTTGTAAAGCGGCTCGCGCCCGAACGGTTGGGCTTCGCCGACGTTCGCCGCGAAATAGACGTTGACCGCGCGGCGGTCGCTCAGCCGCCGCGCCACAATCGCCAGCACCAATTCGCCCTGAAACGCGGGTTGTTTTATGCCCGCCAACCGCGCCTGCGCGTCCGGCTCGCGCAATAGCGACGCGAGCGGCACGACTTGCCGGCGGTCTTCGTAATTGACCGCGATTAACTGCGTCAGATTCGTCGCCGTCAGCCCTAATTCCCGCGCTTTTTGCTTCGCGCCGTCGGCGTCGGCGACGGCGTCGAAAAATTCGGTTTTGACTTTCGGACTGTAAGCCGTGAACTCGCTCAACAAATCGCGCGTGTAGCGCATCAGCGGCAGTCCCTCGTAGTCAACGCTGTCGCTCAAAAAAACGGTGATGGTCAGCGGCGCCGTCAGTTGGTCGAGCGCGGCGCGGGTCGAAGGCGACAAGGTGTTGACTTGATTAGCCGTCAAGTCCCAGCGGTGATACGTGGCGAAAGACGGGAAGCGTTGCACGGCGAGATAATTCACGTTGGCGAAAATCAGCGCCGCCGCGCCCGCCGCGAGATACGCCGGATAATTTTCCCGCCGCCACGCGACCCGCCGCCGCGCCCATTTCAGACAGACCAGCGCCGCGACGAATAAACCGGCGGCGACGGTCAGCGGCAAGCCGCGCCGGAAAAAATCGCCGTCGCTCAGCGCGGCGTAAATTTCGCCGAAACCGCTCCGCGCCAAACCGCCGAAGAGCGCGACGTTGACGGCGGCGACGAACAGCCCCGCCGCGAGATACGCCGGTCGCCGCCGCATTTTTTCGCCGCCGACCGCGCCGCGCCGCGCCACCGTTAGCCACGTTAAAAATAAAAACAGCGCGACGAAACTCGCGAAAAAAACGAGCGAACGAGTGTCGAGCAGTCCGCGGCAGAAAATTTCTTTGAAGTGCATCCACCACGACCAGTGCGCCGGAAAGGAAAACGCCGCCGCGCCTTTTTCCATCGGCAACGACAACATCAAACCGAAAAAATTGCCCGCGCAGGCGGCGGCGGCGGCGACGATAATGTTGGCGGTTAGGGCGGAAACCCACAGCCCGACGGCGATTTGCGCCGCGCCGGCGCCCGCCAAACCCGCCGCCATCGCGGCGAACGCGCCCCAGTCGATTTCCGCGCTCCGCGCCAGCGCCGCGCCGTAAAAACCGAGCGGCAAGAGCGACAATAAATAAAACGCGAACGCGCCGCCGAATTTGCCCAGCACCGCCGCGACCGGTCGCACCGGCGCGGTGAACAATAATTCGAGCGTCCCCGCCGCGTGTTCGCCGGCGAAAGAGCGCATCGTCAAAATCGGCGCCCAGAACAGCGACAACACGCCCATCAGTAAAACGACCGGTTCGAGCAACGCCTTTTCGGTCGCGGCGGCTTCCTGATAAAAAACGTAACTCTCCAACACGGTCATTCCCGCCAGCACGGCGTAGAGCGCCGGCGTCAACGCCAATTGCGCGAATTCACGACGCAGGATGATGAGGAATTTTTTCATAGATAGGCGGGGAGTTGAGAATTAGAAATTCGAGAGCAGTGCCTTTTTTCCACAATTATAACCACGCGCAACCGCTTCGGCAAAAAACGGCGGGTTCGGCGCGGCGAAATGAATCAAGCGTTTTCTACCAAACTCTACTCCGCCGCGCGGCGGATTTCGTCGCGGAGCGCCGTCAATTCGCGTCCGGCGGGGGCGCCGAATTTTTCCGCGAGCAACAGCATCCGCAACTCGCCGATTAAATAAAAACTGCCGGTAACGCACACCAAACCGCGCTCGCCCGCCAAGACCTGCGCCGCCAGCGTCGCGGTAACCGGCGTCCAACCGGCGCGAAAACGCTCGGCGCGGTCGGGGAATAATTTGACCGCTTCTTCGCGTAAAAATTCCGGCGCGGCGGCGCGACCGTTGGCGCTTTGCGTGAAAAACACGTAATCAAAAAACGGCGCGACCACGCGCAAAAATTCGGCGATTTTTTTATCGCGGCTCATGCCGACCACCGCGATTTTCGGCGCGTAACCGGCGCACGTTTCCCGCAACGTTTCCGCCAGCGCCCAGCCGCTCGCCGCGTTGTGCGCCCCGTCGATAATCGTGTGCGGCGCGGCGGCGACGGTTTCAAAACGCCCCGGCACCACGAGGTCGCGCCACGCCCATTCGATCTCCGCCGGCATCATCTCCGTTTCGGCTTGCATCCGCCGCCATTGCCCGACCGTCGCGGCGAGCGCCAAAAATTTATCTTGGCTCAATTCCAACATCTGCGCCGGCGAATCCGCCAAACAAAACGCCGCCGCCGCGTTGTCAAGTTGGTGCGCTCCCGCCAAGCCGAGCGGCAAATTTTCGTAAGCGCGGCGCGGCTCCCGGTCGAGTTCTTGTTTGCCGAAATCGAGCGTGTAAATCTGCTTACCGTCGCGAACGCCGTGTCGGGTTATCAACACGTCCCGCCCGATTTCCAACACCGGACATTGCAACCGTTCCGCGCGTTGGAGAATAACCGCCCGCGCCGCCGGCGGTTGCGGCGCGAGGACGAGCAACGTCCGCTCGCGCAAAACGCCGGCTTTTTCGGCGGCGATTTTTTCCACCGTGTCGCCGAGAATTTCCGTGTGGTCGAGCGACACCGGCATTATCGCCGTCGCCAGCACGGACAAAGCGGCGACGTTCGTCGCGTCCAAACGCCCGCCGAGTCCGACTTCCAACACCGCGAGCCCGACGCCGGCTTCGGCGAAAATGAGTAGCGCCATCGCCGTCAAGAGTTCAAAATAAGTCGGTCGTTCCGCGGCGGCGACGACGTTTTTGACGCGTCGATACGCGGCGGCGAATTTCGCGGGCGACACGGTCGCGCCGTTGATTTTTATGCGCTCGCGCACGGTGTCGAGGTGCGGCGAGGTGAACAAGCCGGTCGTCCAATTTTTGGCGGTCAGCAACGACGCGGTCAGATACGCGGTTGACCCTTTGCCTTTCGTTCCGGCGATGATGACGGCGTAGTAACGGCGCTCCGGCGAGTCGAGACGCGCCAAAATTTTTTCCATCATCGCGGTGCCGAGTCCGCCCGCGCCGGACGGATAATTGCCGTCGCGCTCGTAGTTGGTGTGTTGTTCGAGTTCGGCGACCGCCTGCCGGTATTCATCGGTAACCGGCTCGTCGCGCGTATAAAGTTCGGCTTTTTCGTCCGCCGCGGGACGTAGGGGGTCGGGCATTTTTATTAGAGTTTAGAGTTGAGAGTTTAGAGTTGAAAGTTGAAAGTTGAAAGTTGAAAGTTGAAAGTTGAAAGTTGAAAGTTGTTTCGCGCAATTTTGATAAATTATTCCGACAGTCGCGCTGAAAGCGCAAAACATATTAGCCCAGGGTAAGCGGCGATGCTCTATCAGCCGCGCCACCCTGGGTAGCGGTTGATTGATAAATCAATCCGACAGTCCCGCCGCGCGGTTTGCGGCGGCAAACGCCGCCTCCGGCGGCGAGAGCGGTTCGCCAAAATGCGGCGAACCGTCCAATTTCGGATGGTTGCTCCGCAACCTCTAACCCAGGGTGGCGCGGCTGATAGAACGTCGCCGCTTACCCTGGGCTAATATATTGCGCCCCGTTGGGGCGACTGTCGGA
>JAISJR010000026.1 GCA_031261425.1 Planctomycetota bacterium | reverse complement strand
CTTTCCAAATTTTTTGTCCGTTTTCCGGCTCTGTAATTCGTGTAATTCGTGAAATTCGTGGACAAAAAATCTCTCTTTTTTATTCGTAAAAATTCGCGTCTTTTTGTTGACCGCGTAATACGAGTTTTTAATTGTTAATTGTTAATTGCTACTCCGCGAGGCGCAACCGTTCGAGATGTTCGGCGAGGTTAGATTCGGAACTGCGGGCGATTTGTTGCCCGACATACAGCAACAGCGACAGCCGCCAGACCTGTTCCGGCGCGCAAATGACGCCGGTGCGCGTGTCGTTCGCGTCGTTCAGTCGCGCAATTTCACGCGCCGCCGCCGCCGCCAAATTGTCGCTGACGCGCCGCGCCGGTTGTTCTTTATTCGTGTAAGACGCCGTCGGCATTTTCACGCCGCGCGCAATCAACACCGGCAACCCTCCGTCCGTATCCTCGTCGTCGAAGCCGGAAAATTCAAAGTCGCGCCCCGGAATGACGATTTTCGGCTTGTCGGAAACGACTTCGCCGGCGCGAATCAACGTGTCGTCCCCGACCGCCGTCAAACACAGATACGGCAGTTTCGTCGGTCCGAAAGTAAAAAGCGGATTTTTCCGCTCTTTCAAAACGCGCATATTGCGCCGCGTAAAGTCAATGGTTTCGTTGAAGGGCAACATCGTCGGGCGTCCTTTTAATTACGAATTAAAAATTACAAATTAAAAATTAAAAATGGCGGAGTTTTATTGTCAAAATCGCTTCGCGAAATTTTTAAGACAACCGCCATTATTTTTAATTTCTAACTCGACTCACGCAGTCAACAAAAAGACGCGAATTTTTACGAATAAAAAAGAGAGATTTGTTGTCCACGAATTACACGAATTACACGAAATAAAGAACCGGAAAACGGACAAAAAAATTCATGTTAATTCGTCTAATTCGTGAAAATTCGTGTTAAGTTCTTTTCGTGTTTATCCGTGGTTTCTCTTTTTTTGCGCGTAACTCAAGTTTTTAATTTGTAATTTATAATTGCTTTTTCAGTCCAGCAAAACCGTGTGTTTCGCCAAATATCTGAACGCCTGCGTCATCGCGTCCGCCGCCGGTTGCGCTTCGCCGGCGAAGTCCACCGTCAGCCAGCCGCGATAATTGAGTTTTTCCAGCCACCGGCAAATTTCGGGGAAATCCACCGCGCCGCGCCCGAAACGCGGCGCCGCGACGGTCTCGTCGTCCAACGTTTTCGCCTTGCGCTTGGCGCCGGAAACGTCGCGAAAGCGCAAAATACCGATGCGGTCGAACGCTTCGCGGATAATTTCGACGGCGATATTTTTACCGGATTTTTCGTCTTTGGCGGCTTTGACCTCTTTATTTTTCGCCGCCGCGTTATTCGCGATTTGCGTGATTTCCGCCGTGTCGAGCGCGATTTTCACGTATTCGGGATTGGTCGCGGCGAGCAGACGGAAAATATCCTGCCGCGAAAATTCCAAGCGCGAAAGGCGCGGCAGATAACAGAGTTGCAAGCCGTGTTCTTTGCGGACGCGTTCGGCGAGTTCGTCCAAGGTCTTGCCGGCTTCGCCCCATTCGTCCTCGGTCGGCGGCGCGGCGCGGACGTGTTCGTGAAAAATGGTCAGATGTTTCGCGCCGGCGGCGGCGATGAACCGCGCCGCGGCAATGCCGCGCTCGACCTGCAAGTCGGAATTTTCGCCGTCGAGCAAGTCGATGCCCTGCAATAAATTGACGACGGCGAGTTCTTCGCGGTTGATGATTTCCTGAAAGACGTGCAGACGGTCGAGGTAACTCTCGACATAAAGCGCCGAGTATTCCACGCCGTCGAAACCGCCGCCGCCGATGTCTTTAATCGCCTGAATAAAGCCGTCTTTGCCCCATGGATTGGTGTAACAAGCCAGTTTGATGTTGTGCATTTTTCACCTGCGCGCCGACTAAAAAAATAATTCGCCGCCTTTAACCGGCGACGAAAGCGAGGGAGTATAGTCCGGCGCCATTAAAAATTAAGAATTAAGAATTAAGAATTTTAGGGCGCTTTACTGGCTGACGGCGACGGCTTGCGCGACGGCGTATTTTTTGCAGTGCGACAGCGACAGTAAAAAATGGGAGATGCCGCGTTGCCGCTGGTTTTCCGCCGCTTTGCCGTGTAGCAACGCCGCCGGCGGCTCGTCCGGTTTTTTGACCACTTCGATATTCGTGAAGCCGACGCCGCGGCTCCAACCCGTGCCGAGCGCTTTCATCACCGCTTCTTTCGCCGCGAAACGCGCCGCGAACGACTCGTCGGCGTTTTTCTTTTGCCGGCAATACGCGATTTCCCGCGCGGTGAAACAATGGCGCAAAAACCGCTCGCCGTGCTTCTTCCGCAGTTGCCGGATGCGCTTGATTTCCACAATGTCCACGCCGGTGCCGAGAATCATTTTATTTTCCGTTCAAAAAGGGCGTAGCCACAAATTTTCACGAATTAGACGAATTAACCCCAATCAACTCTAATAGCGTTTAATCGCCAACGGAACTTGTCCAATCGCCGCCGCCGTCGCCGGAAAACCGGACTCGCGCATTTGCCCGTCGGCGACGACATAGACCTTTTTCGCCCGTGCAATCAGGAAAAAATCCAAAAATAATTTCCGCCAAACCGATTTGCCTTTCGCCTCCATTCCCATATGCGCAATCGCCCCCGGCGCCGCATAAACATAATCCAACGCTTGCGCGGCGGCGCGAAAATTCTCGCTGTCGGTGGCGAGCAAAACGCGCCGGTCGGGATTTTCCGCGTGAATTTCCCGCAAATGGTCGAGGCAACGGGCGATTAGTTTTTCCCGCTCCGCCGCCGGCAACACCGCCGTCGCGCACGCTTCGCCGAGTTCGTCGTTCAGCAAACGCTGAAAGCGAAAACCGACCGCGACGTATTCGCCGCCGATTTGCCGCGACTGCTCGTCGAGCATTTTTTGCAACGCGGGCGACGGGCGAAACAATTCGGCGAACAAACTGTGGTCGCCCGCAAAGTTGCCGGACGAAAAAAGATAGCCGCCTTTTGCCGGCGACGCGGCGAGCGACGCCGCCACCGCCTCCACCGTGTCGCCGCTGAAGCGCGAGGTGTTGTGAATGATTGCCGCCGGCAACGCCGCCGCCATTTCCGCCGGACTAATCCGCCAATCATCAACATTCGGCGCGAGAAAATCCGCCAAATTAAACGGATAAGTGAAAAAAATTCGGAACCGCCAATTCAGCGTCCGGCTCATTTTGTAGAGCATCGTTATTCTGGTCAAACGGTCAGCCCAGCCCGCTTCGCGGTCGCTATTTTCAAGAAAGACAATAGTGTTCGTTCGTTCGTTCGTTCGTTCGTTCGTTCGTTCGTTCGTTCGTTATGTCGCGGCGTCCGCCTAACCGACTGCGCCCGAACGCGGCGACGACCGTCCAACGTTCCCGCCACGACCGGTCGTGTCCCCATAAAATATCATAGTAGGTGAACAGGCGGTCGCGGAAGTATTGGCGCCGCACGCGGTCAAAAACGCAACTCGCGAGCAACCGGATGATGATTTTGTGGAGCATAATTTTCTTCCTGTTTGATTTCGTTTAATAATCTCCGACAGTCGCCCCGACGGGGCGGCGCGTAACAGCCCAGCGCAACGCGCTGGGTAAAAAACGCCCATAAAAATAACGCGCCCTGTAAGGGCAAAGCAAAAAATTTCCACTGCCCTTACAGGGCGGATTCTCCGGCAACGCTAACCCAGCCCGCCGGAAAATCATAGAGCCGATTTTCCTTTGGGCTGGGCTGTTACGCCTTGCCGCTTCGCGGCGGTTGTCGGAACGACTAAAATCACCACCCCGTCAACCGGCGAAAAAACCGCCGATTGCCACTCTTCCGCAGAGGAGAATAAATCTACACCAAACCGCGTTGGCGAATCGCGTCGATAATTTGCCCTAAATCGTTCGCGACCGCCACCGGCTTGTTACCGAAACGATTGGTCGTGATGCCGTAATCGCCGTAACTTTCCCGCAATTTTTCCTCGTCGTAACTTTGATACGCCACCGTCGCGTGCGGGTCTTTCAATTGGTGTCCGGTCAACACGCACGCCACCGTCGCGTCGCGGTCGATGACGCCCTGCTCCACCAACATTTTCGCGCCCGCCACGCTCGCCGCGCTCGCCGGCTCGCACCCCAAGCCCTCCCGCCCCGCCCACGCTTTGGCGTCCATAATTTGCTGGTCGGAAACCGCGCGCGCCACGCCGCCGGTTCGCGCCAACGCCCGCAAACATTTTTTCAGATTCACCGGTCGGTTGATTTCAATCGCGCTGGCAACGGTGTGCGCCCGCTCGTTTTTCGCGTCGAGTTCGCCGTAATACCTTTCAATAATCGCGTCATCGACTTTGCCGTCGTTCCAGCGCAAACCGCGCTCGTTGACCAAATTAGTCAGCGTCGGCGCGCCGGTCGAATTGATGACCGCGAGGCGCGGCATTTTTTTAATCAGCCCCAATTCGTAGAGTTCGCTAAACGCTTTGCCGAACGCCGAACTGTTGCCGAGATTGCCGCCGGGGCAAACGACCCAATCCGGTATTTGCCAATTCAGTCCCTCCAAAACGCGATACATAATCGTTTTTTGTCCTTCGAGCCGGAACGGATTGACCGAGTTGACCAAATAAATTTTTTGCGCGGCGCAGACCTCTCGCACCCGCGCCATCGCGTCGTCGAAATCGCCTTTAATCAGCAACGTCGTCGCGCCGTAGTCGAGCGCCTGCGACAATTTGCCGTAGGCGATTTTGCCGTCGCCGATAAAAATAATGGCGCGAGTTTTGCCGCCGACCGCCGCCGCGAACGCCGCCATACTCGCGGAGGTGTTGCCGGTCGAAGCGCAAGCCACCGTCGTCGCGCCGGTCATCGCGGCGTGGGTGAACGCGCCCGCCATCCCGTTGTCTTTGAACGAGCCGGACGGATTCAGTCCTTCGTATT
Source organism: Planctomycetota bacterium (assembly GCA_031261425.1). Lineage (GTDB taxonomy): Bacteria > Planctomycetota > SZUA-567 > SZUA-567 > SZUA-567 > MS499-59. Next base: position 4,827 of record JAISJR010000026.1, on the reverse strand, counting down.
GCAGATAGATTTTTTTCAGTCCGACGTATTCGGCGACGCGCGGCGCGGGGCGGAGTTGCGTGTGCCCTTCGCCGATGGTGGCGCGACATTCGACCGGCGCGAAAGGCGCGAGCGCGCCGAAACGCCACACGCCGCTGACGCGGCACAGTCCGCCGTCAACGGTCGCGTCCGCGCGACCGCAATCCGCGATTTTCGCCGGCAATGCGGCGCGAGACCAGTCGTAAGCGACATCCAACAAATTGCCGCAACGCTCGCAGGACGCGAGAACGGCGTGAATGTCAAACGTCGCGCCGCAGACGATGCATTTTTGGTAAGCAATGGGAGTGGACATAATTTTTCCTTGAATGATTTTTTACGGGCAGGATTTTTTCAAGTCGCCGACGCCAGTTCCGGTTCGACCGCGATTTTGAGCAAACTGTGGTCGGCGTCCAAAGCGGCGTTCGGCGGCGGAAACGCGCCGGACGGCTCGTCCAAATATAAAGTCAACGCTTCGCGACAAGCGCCGTGCAAATCGTCAAGCGTGTCGCCTTGCGTTACGCAACCCGCCAACTCGCAACACTCCGCCCAATAGCCGCCGTTTTCACGGTGCAGTTGAAAATGATAGGTCATTGTTGCCCTCCGGTTTCTTGCAAGCGCTTCAACAATTTATGTTCAAGTCCGACGCGCAATTCCGCGTGTTGCGGTATCGTTTCGCGCCAACCGTTTTTGCCGACTTTAACGTGCGAACCGCGTTGCCCCATATTTGCCAACCGGCTTGCTCATACAGTCGCAACATCTTTTTCCCGCTCATTGGCATAGGCGTTTCACCTCTTTTTCCGGCGCAAATTATTTATCGTCGTAGTGCCCGCGGCATTGCTCAATTTCAATTTCGTCGCGAACGAGGCGATAAACGACGCGGTTGGCATCGTCAATCCGACGCGACCAAGCGCCGGATTTATCGCCTCTTAACGCCTCCGGTTTGCCGAGACCGGCAAACGGATTGCGCAAAATATCCGCAAGCAGCCGATTGATTTTAGCAAGCGTTTTCTTGTCGTTTTGCCACGACAAGTAATGTTGCCAACCGGTCGGAGTGAATTTGAGATTCATTCTTTTTCCATCGCTAATAATTCAGTCAAGGTTTTGTAAATAAATTTTCCCTCGTCGGCTTCGCGAAACGACGCTTGCAACGCCCGCATATTCGCGACGCTGTAAAACGGGTCGTCTTCTTCGCCTTCGGGGACGACGATGCCGAACTCGCGCGAGATTTTCTCGCGATATTTGGCGGCGGCGGCGGTTTTCGCGTCGAACGGTTTTTTCTTGCGCCGCACCGTTTGCCGCAACCACGTGTCCACCGCGAGCGGCAAATCAAAATCCCAGCGCCCGAAAAATTCTTCCGCGCGCGTCTTCAGCGCGTCGTCAATCGTGATGGTTAGTTGCGTCATTTTTATCCTCCTGGGTCTGCCGCGGCTGACGAGAAAAGTATCCGGCGACTGTGGACTTAAAGTGGTTGGTCGTTAAAAAAGCCGACCGGATAAATTGCCCGAAACTATATTTTACGCCTTGCCGATGTCCACTGCCGTCAAAACCGAAATCCAACGCTTGCTCGCCGAGCGCCGCTTGCGTCCGCAAAAAAAATTCGGGCAGAACTTTCTGCTTGACCATAATCTGCTCGCGGTCATCGCCAACTACGCGACGGCGGACGATTATGTGTTGGAAGTCGGTCCCGGCACCGGACGGTTGACCGAAAAATTATTGGCGACCGGCGCGGAGGTGTTAGCCGTCGAAATCGACCGCGGTTTAGCCGCCTTATTGCAAGACCGTCTGGGCGACCGCGCGAATTTTCAATTGCTCGGCGGCGATATTTTATCCGGCAAAAACGCGCTGAACGCCGAAGTCCTCGCGACGGTCGCGGCGCGGCGCGGCGCGAAAAAAAATTTGCGGTGCATCGCCAATTTGCCGTATTCCGCCGGCACGCCGTTTATCGCCAATTTGTGCGCCGATTCTTTGCCGTGGCAAACGGCGATTTTTCTGTTGCAATACGAAGTCGCGGAACGGCTGTTCGCGGCGGCGGGAACGGACCATTACGGCGGCTTGGCGGCGCGCGCGGCGCTGGCGGGCAAAGGGCAAATTTTGCGTCCGGTGCCGCCGGAAGTTTTTTATCCGAGACCGGCGGTGAAATCGGCGTTGGTCAAATTCGATTTTTTCTCCGCGGCGGAACGGGCGCAAATCGACTGGAAAACGCTCGATATTTTACTCGCGGCAATTTTCCGGCACCGGCGCAAAACGCTGGCGAAATGCTTGCGCGAAAAAATTCCGCCCGCGCCGCTCGCCGCCGCGCTTGCCGCGACCGGCTTAACCGGCAACGAACGCGGCGAAGACCTGTCGCCGGAAACCTTGCGGCGGTTGTCCGTCGCGGCGGCGGATTTTTTAAAATGAAAGCGGAGCGTTATCTTATCGACGGCGCGGTGTTTTTTCGCTACACTGTGCGATAACCTCAATACGGGAGACGATTGTGCCCACCAAATCTAAACGTCAAAAAGTTACCGTCGGCACGAATAATTCGGCGGCAACCGCTATCTCGCCGGTCAAAAAATTATCCCGTTGGACGCAGTATTTGCGGGATAATCCCCGCGACCGCGTGGTTATTTTGGATATGAAAGCCGTAATGAAGTAGGAGACGCGATGCGTTATCTTATTGACACTAACATCTTCCTGCTCCGCCATTCCGACCGCGAAATGTTGAACAAAGACGTGGAGCGCATTCTCGCCGACTACGAGAATCTGGATTTATCTCAGCGCCGAAAGCGTCAAAGAAATTTTGTTCCTGCGCCAAAATGGGAAAATAAAAAACCCGCTGTGGAAAGTTCCGCAAGATATTTTCGCCTCCATCGCGGAAGCGGGCATCACCGTCAAATACATTCAGCGGGAACATTTGCTGACGTTCGGTTCTTTGGCGCTAATCAAAGGACACTGCGACCCCAGCGACCGGTTAATTATCGCACAAGCCATTACCGAAAAAATGCCGCTCATCAGTAGCGACGGCAAATTTCATCTCTACCGCCAATACGGTTTGCATTTGATTTACAATCCTCACTAACGTCCTCGACGATGCGCAAACTCATTTTACTCGCCCTGCTTCTCTGCCCCGTCCGGTTCGCCGCCGGCGTTGACGACGGTTTCGCCGCCGCCGCGGAAAGTTCCACGCCGAAGCAGATGAGCAAAATGTTGGGCAAAGCGTTTGCCGAAGCCGCGAAAAAAGTCAAACCGGCGGTCGTTTATATTGAGACGCTCTCGCCCGTGGCGCCGAATGCCGCTAGTCCGTTTGATTTTTTCAACGACGAATTTACGCGGCGGTTTTTCAATTTGCCGAACCGAACCGACGAAATGGCGAAAGCGATGGGGTCGGGCTTCATTATCGCCGCGAACGGTCTCCTCGTGACCAACGCCCACGTCGTCAAAAACGCGAAAACCATCACGGTCAAATTGGCGGACGGCAGTGAATTTTCCGCCGCCGTCATCGGCGACGACGAAAAAAACGACGTCGCGTTGCTGAAAATCGACGCGCAAAATTTGCCGTTTTTAGAATTCGGCGACTCCGACCAAATCGAAGTCGGCGAATGGGTTTTGGCTATCGGCAGTCCGTTCGGGCTGACGCAAACGGTAACGTCCGGCATCGTCAGCGCCAAAGGGCGCAACTCGACCGGCATCAGCGAATACGAGGACTTTATCCAAACCGACGCGGCGATTAACCCCGGCAATTCCGGCGGTCCGCTGGTCAATTTGGACGGCGAAGTCGTCGGTTTGAACACCGCGATTTTCAGCCGCACCGGCGGTTATATGGGCATCGGTTTTTCCATTCCGAGCAACGCCGTCGGACTTATCGTCAAACAACTCCGCGAACACGGCGAATTTACGCCCGGTTATTTCGGCGCGATTGTCGCGGAACGGCTCGACAAAATCGGCTTGCACATTGAGCAAATCATCAAGGACTCGCCGGCGGAAGCCGCCGGCTTGCGGATTGGCGACGTGATTTTGTCGGTCAACGACCGACCGGTGAACGATATTTACAATTTCAATTACGTGGTCAGTTTGGCGGGCGCGGAGGCGAAATTCACCGTCGTTTTCCGGCGCGGCGAGCGGACGCAAACGTGCGAAGTCGTCCTTGCCGGTCAGCAAAAAGCCAATTTTTATCAGGACGAAGTTCTGGGCTTGACGGTGCGCGACTTGACCGCGGAGGATTACATTCAACATCGCTTGCCGCTGATTAAGGGCGTGTTGGTCGTGGACTCGTCGCCGATGGCGCTGATGTTGGGCATCCGTCCGGGAACGATTATTTCGGAAATCAATCGCGAGCCGGCGGTCAACACCCAACGTTACCGCGAACTCATCGGCGCGGCGAAACAGCGCGGCGCGACCGATTTTCTGCTCTACGACAACGGGCGGCTGAAACGGATGCAAGTGCGGATGCGGTGAGGAAAACAATTAACAATTAAAAATTCACAATTAACAATTTTGTGGAGTTTGACTTTCAAAATCGCTTCGCGCAATTTTGATAAATCAAACCGACAGTCGCGCTGAAAGCGCGAAATATATTAGCCCAGGGTAAGCGGCGACGCTCTATCAGCCGCGCCACCCTGGGTCAAAGGTTGCGGAGCAACCATCCGACAGTCCCGCCGCGCGGTTTGCGGCGGCAAACGCCGCCTCCGGCGGCGAGAGCGGTTCGCCAAAGCGCGGCGAACCGTCCAATTTCGGATGGCGCTTCGCGCCATTTTTACCCAGGGTGGCGCGGCGGTAGAGCGTCGCCGCTTACCCTGGGCTAATATGCGCCGCGCTTTCAGCGCGATTAGC
>JAISJR010000020.1 GCA_031261425.1 Planctomycetota bacterium | reverse complement strand
GCGTCGCCGGAAAACGCCGGCGCCCTGTAAGGGCAATGGAATTTTTTGCACTGCCCTTTTACAGGGCGCATAAAATTTATGGGCGATTTCTTTACCCAGCGCGTTGCGCTGGGCTGTTACGCGCCGCCCCTGCGGGGCGTTTTTCAATTCGTAATTTCGTTACTTTGCGAGAGAAAAAAATGAACATCGTCCCCGCCAACGTCCTCGCCTATTTTCAGCCAATCTTCGCGATTGACACCGGCGAAACCCACGCTTTCGAGGTTTTGGGGCGTTATCAGACCGCCGGCGGCGTCATTTCGTTGGGACCGTTTTTTGAGGATAAAAATACGACGGGCGCCGACGCGCTGACCGTTGACCGCATAGTGCGGCGCGACGCCTTGCGCCGTTACGCCGCCGCCGGTAGCGAGGAATTTTTATTCATCAATTTGCGACTCGGTTGGCTTGCCCAGTTCGCCGACCGCCCCGAAGAAATGCCGACGCTGAAATGGGCGCAGGAATTCGGCGTGAATCCGCGAAAATTGGTGATTGAAATCACCGAAGAAGAATTTAACGCCGACATTCGCGAGTTCTCGGCGGTGCTCGCCTACTACAAACATCTCGGTTGCCGCGTCGCCATCGACGACTACGGCAAGGAGGCGAGCAACCTCGACCGCTTGGCGCGGTTGGAGCCGAGTTATCTCAAAATCAATATGGATTACATTCACCGGTGCGGCAATCTTTATTATCGCGAATATCTGCGCTCGCTAATTTCTTTCGCGAAACAGGTCGGCATCGAGGTCATTTGCGAAGGCGTGGAAACGGAGAAACAACTCGCCGCCTGCATCGCCGCCGGCGGGCGCTATCATCAGGGTTATTTGCTGGCGCGACCGCAACCGGAATTGCGCCGCGACGCGGTCAACAAAGAAATTTTTCGCGGCGTGTTCGACCGCACGATTGAGGATTTGCACGGCACCGTTACGATGCGCAACGTCTTGCGGCGCGACTGGGAGCAACGGTTGCAGACCTACCTCGCGACGCGAACTTTTGCCGCGCGCGACGACGCGGACGCCTATCTCGGCGCGTTGTGCCGGGAGATGATTGCCGACATCCGGCACGTCAAGCGGATGTATATTTGCGACCGGCGCGGCAAGCAATTGTCCTCGAATTTCGAGAACCACCGCGGGACGGTTACGGCGCTGGATTATCGCGCGCGCAACTGGGCGTGGCGCGGCTATTTTCAGGATTTCACCGAAATTTACGCGGCGGGCGGGCGCAACCACATCACCGGTTTTTACATCGACGCCACCTCGCAAGAGGAAATTTACACCTATATCCACGCGCTCGACGCGGAGACCTTTTTGTTCATCGACCTGCAAAACTACCTCAAATGGTTCGAGAAAAACGCGGCGGGGAAAAGCAATTAAAAATTAAAAATTCACCATTAAAAATTAAAAGTGGAATGACTGTCGAAATTGCGCGAAGCGAATAGAGTCGTCTTTCCAAACGCGAGTGGCTCTATATGCGGCGGCTCTATTCAATTGCCACGCGCTTTAGCGCGTGGTTAGCGTTAGGAAAATGACCGGCTTTAGCCGAATGGTTTATTTGGGCTAAAGCCCTTTCTTTTTCGACCTCCCGCCACGCCCTAAAGGGCGTGGCAATTGAATAGAGATCGGCGCGTAACATCATCTCGTAATTGTGAATTGTGAATTGCTCTTCGTCCCCTTGCCCGCAAAGGAGAAAACGGATGCCCGCTTACATTGAAAATATCTCGGTGTTGGAGGAACTGATTTGGCGCAAAGTCCACGAAACGCCGGCGATTGACGCCTACACCAACCTTTACGATTTGCGTTTCGGGGAAAACGGCTTCGTCTGGGGCTTGGATAATTTGCTGACCAGCGACCAACTGGTCGCCGAATTTTTTCGCAACGCGCCGCGTCTGCCCGGCGCGTCCGAGCGGCTGACCCGCGCCGGTTTTACCGCGCTCGATAAATCGGCGCAAGCCGATTTGGTTTGGGAGTATTTGTTTCGCCGGCGCTCGCCGCTCAGCGAAGCGGCGCGCGGCGTCCTGACGACGCTCGGACTGCTCAACATCGACCCGAACCGGCGCGACCTCGCCGCGTATCGCGAGGCGTTTTCGCACTACGAATTACAGCCCCACTTGCGGCGCGTTCTGAAAATCGCCAACCTCAAAGCCGTCGTGATGAACAACGACCCGCTCGGCGACGCCGAGCGCGAGGTCTGGAGTCACGACACGTCGCGCACCGAGCCGTTTTTGTCGTCGCTCGGTTTGGACGGTTTGTTGAGTTGGGAAATGAGCCAGCCGATTTTGCAAAATCAGGGTTTCGCGGTCGAGCGCGAACTCGAAAAAGAATCCTACGACGGCGTGATTAAATTTCTCGAACATTGGTTGCAAAAAACCAACGCGGTTTATTTTTCGCTGTCGGTCAACGGCGGCTTCGATTTGTTCGCGAAAAAGAACAGCACGATGCGCTTGTTGCGCAAATGTATTTTGCCGTTCTGCGAGCGCCACCGCGTGCCGCTGGCGTTAGTGATTGGCGCGCAATACGACAGCGACAGCATCGGCGCGGCGGCGGACGCCTCGGCGCTGGTTTCGGTGGAAGAACTCTGCGCGAGTTTTCCCGACAATAAATTTTTGGTCGCGGCGTTGTCGAGCCGCAATCAACGCCTGCTCTGCGGCGTGGCGCACCGCTTCACCAACTTGATGCCGTTCGGGAGCGCGTGGAACACGCCGAGCGTGATGCAAGGCACGATGAAAATCGGCTTGGAATTATTGGGCGACAGTTTCATTCCGCATTACAGCGGCGCGGCGGTGTTGGAACAACTGCTCTACCGTTGGGCGCACGCGCGTTGGACGCTCGGCAAGACGTTGCAACAGCAATATCTCGACCTGCACCGCACCGGCTGGCGCGTAACCGAAGAAGAAATCAGCCGCGACGTTCACAATATGTTGCAGGGGAATTTTTTGCGATTTATCGACAGCGAGTAAGGCAATTAACAATTCATAATTAACAATTAACAATTATTTTAAGGAACTATTTATCAAAATGCGCGAAGCGATTTTGAAAATCAAACTCCACAATTGTTAATTGTTAATTTTTAATTGTTAATTGCTCTTTCTAAAACTCTAACGCAGGAGGAATTCCTATGAAAAAATCACCGGTATATTTCACGGATATGCGATGCGGTATGGGCGACAGTTTGCTGACCAAATTGGCGCGTCTCATCAAAAAAGCCGGCATCGGCGACATCAATTTTCAGCACCAATACACCGCCATTAAAATCCATTTCGGCGAGCCGGGCAATCTGTCGTTTTTGCGCCCGAACTTCGCCAAAGTCGTCGCCGATTACGTCCGCGAAAAAGGCGGCTTGCCGTTTTTGACCGACTGCAACACGCTTTACGTCGGACGGCGCAACAACGCCGTCGCGCACCTCGCCGCCGCGACCGAAAACGGCTATTCGCCGCTGACCACCGGTTGCGAAAACATCATCGCCGACGGCTTGCGCGGCACCGACGACCTTGAAGTGCCGGTGCGTAACGGCGAATACTGTAAAACCGCGCGTATCGGACGCGCCGTAATGGACGCCGACATTTTCATTTCTCTCAGCCATTTCAAGGGACACGAATGCACCGGCTTCGGCGGCGCGCTGAAAAATATCGGCATGGGGTGCGGCAGTCGCGCCGGCAAAATGGCGATGCACCATCAAGGCAAGCCGCACGTCGTCGCCGCGAAGTGCGTCGGTTGCGGGCGGTGCGCCAAAGAGTGCAACGAAAGCGCCATTACCGTAACCGCGAAAAAAGCGTCCATCAACCACGCCCGTTGCGTCGGTTGCGGGCGGTGCATCGGCGCGTGCAATTTGCACGCGATTGAACCGGCGGGCGACGGCACGAACGCGACGTTGAACTGCAAAATCGCGGAATACGCGCAAGCGGTGTTGGACGGGCGTCCGCATTTTCACATCAGCATTGTCAATCAAGTGTCGCCGTTTTGCGACTGCCACGGCGAGAACGACGCGGCGGTTATTCCCGACATCGGGATGTTCGCGAGTTTCGACCCGGTGGCGTTGGACCAAGCGTGCATCGACGCGGCGAACGCCGCGCCGGAAATTAAGACGAGCATTTTGTCCGAGCGCGACGCCGCCAAAACCGGCGACCATTTCACCAAAATCCACCCGACGACGGACTGGCGCAGTCAAATCGCGCACGCGGAAAAAATCGGTCTCGGCACCGGCGACTACGAATTGAAAACGGTGAAATAATTTATGGGGGCGAATAATTATTCGCTCTTAAATTAAGGCGATTAAGAATTTTAAGAATCTTAAGATTCTTAAGAACCTTAAAGTCCTTCAAAAAAAAAGACCGCCCCATTTACGGGCGGTCTTTTTTTTATGGGCGGGCGTTACCCGCTCGCTGGGTTTCACCGCGCCCGCGAGAAATTTTTACGCAAAATGATTTCGCGCCGCAATAAAAAAAATAATTACGCCTAATTTTTTAATGTCCTTACGATTCAAGATATAACAAAGAAAATAAAACTTAAAAAAATGAAATAATTAAAGTTCCGCAACTCGCGTCCGACAATCAATGAGGACAGACAGTTACCCGTTTATCAACCAAGTTAGCGGAACCGCGTTATTCATTTTTACGCCCGATTGCTTGCCTGCAATGCCGTTTGCCGACGGCGATGACGGTCGCGATGGGGAAGGATGATTAAGGCGGACGGACGCGAAAAAAAATTGCGGCGCCGGAGGAGGTCGCCGCGCAGTGAGCGCTCGCCGGAGCGGCGAAAAAGTTATGGGCGCAACAAGGTTGTTGCGTCGCCGATTTTGGAACGGGGGTTCCAATGGCACACACATTTTAAAAAGAGATTTTCAGGGAGGGAATTCTATCATGGCTATGGCTATTGCGCACAATCTCAACGCAGTTGGGATTCAACGGACTTTGAACCAGAGCAATTCTTATTTGTCGGGCTCGTTGGAGAAACTTTCGACCGGCTACAAAATTAACGCCGGCAAAGACGACCCGTCCGGTTTGGTTATCAGCGAATTATTGCGCTCGCAAACCAACGGCATCGCCCGCGCGGTGCAAAACACCCAAGAAGCGAACAACGTTCTCGGCATCGCCGAAGGCGCGCTCAACGAGATGAACAACATCTTGACGAAAATGCG
>JAISJR010000019.1 GCA_031261425.1 Planctomycetota bacterium | reverse complement strand
GTTCGAGCGGGGACGCCCAGAAGTCAATTTACAATTAACAATTTACAATTAACAATTATTGAACGGATGCGCTCCGCGCGTTTTTAACCATAAAACTCCGCTAAATAATTGTTAATTGTCAATTGTTAATTGTTAATTCGGTTAAGTTTTAATTGACGCGGAGCGTCAATTAAAACTTAACCGACAGCCCCAGCGAAAATTGCGACAGGTGTCCGCCGTCCCAGAGCCGTTCGTCGTAACGCGCCGAAATTTCGTATTTGTCCCGGATGAGCGTCGTCAGTCCCGCGCCCAAAACCGCGCGGTCTTGCGCGATGCCCGGCACTCGATACGTGTCCGTGATGCTCGTCGCGCCCACGCCCAACGTCGTCGTCGCGCTGTTCGGGTCAAGATATTCGTGTTCCCAGCCGCCCCAAATTTCCGGCAACAGCGCGAAGCAGTCGCTCACGCGGAACAGCCGTCCGACGCGCACGTCAAGCGTCTGCAACAACGACCAATTGTCGTAATCGTGATATTTAACCGGCGCCGCCACGCCGTATTCGCTATGCGCGGGGTCGTGCAGGTAAGTCATTCCGAGCGCGTAGGACGGCGTGATGAAAAATTCCGCCGGCAGAGCGAACGTGTAACCCGCGCGGTTGAACCACGAGAAATCAAAGCCCGTGCGGTCGTTTTTCGCTTTCTCGGTCGCGGTGATTGCCCGCTCGCCGTTCAACAAGTGAATACCGAAAGTCGGCGACGAGGTTACGAACAAATTATCCCACGTGAAATTGCCGTAGAGACCGAGGCGCAAGGTGTTGTCGGTAATTTCGCCGAGCGAGAAGGTGCCGCCGTTCGGTGTTTTGCTTTCGGCGTGATTCCACGAGTAGCCGACCAACGCGCCGAGTTCGAGTTCCTGCGAGAGTTTGTAACCGACGCCCGTCGCCACGCCGACGCCGCCGAAATCCGAACCGGCGTGTTTCTCGCCGCGGCGCGAATAGTTGTCTTGCGAGCCGAAGCCGCCATACGCCTTGACGAAGCCGACCAACCCGCGGTCGCCCGAACCGGTAGAACCACCCGCCGACGCGCGACTGCCGGCGAGCGAGTTCAGCACGACATTGTGAATAGCCGAGTCGCCGAACTGTTGCGCAATCGCGGCGTTGAATTAGCATCAACGTCGCCGAAGCGGCGGCGGCTTTGGCGCCGCTACTATCGCCGTTGCCGGACTTCTGTTCGGTCTCAAATATGGTTTTCACCACTTCCTCGACCGCGGCGTTCGCGGCGGCTTCGGCGGCGGCTTTTTTCACATCGTCGTTGCCGGTGGTGGCGGCGTAAGTGCCGTCATAGACCAGCGTTTCGACGTATGCCGCGAGACCGGCGGCGCCACCGCCGGCGGCGTTGATAGCGGCGATGATTTTGTTGTTTTCGTCGGTGATGATTTTCGCTACTTTCGCACCGTCTTGCTCACTGCCAATCAATCCGGTGTAAGCGGCAACAACGGCGGCAACTAACGGATTGCTCGCCGCAGGCGCGGCGCCATTTACAGTGCCGTAACCCTGCAAAGTAACCTGACCAAACGTAACACCGTTTAGCCCGAATTGCGCGGCGACCAAACCTAAATTAACATCGAAACTGCTTTCTTTTTGACCGACCAAATTGGCATTAGCCATTAGCGCATTGGTAACGGCGGTCATATCGACGTTCGGATTAGCGGCAACGAGCGCGGCGAGGGCATTGGAAAAATCCGCGCCATCAAAGGCGGCGGCGGCTTGCGGCGTGAAAAAATTGAATGAGAACAACGCGGCGGCAAGGACTGCCAGAACGCGCATCTTGCAACTCGGTTGTTTATAGCGAGTTACAACAACGGGGGGGGGGGGGCAATTGTTAATGCTGGAACTTGCTTCGTGTTACTCGTAACCATTTTTTTCTCCTTTGCTAAAAAAAAGACCAAAAAATAAAAAACGAATAAAAAATAGGGAAAAGGGAAAAGAATTTTAAGAGAACAAGAGTTTTAAGAAACGCAAGGGCGCAATCTTTTAACTCTTAACTCTAAACTCTGCTCTTCTCACCGCCACTGCAAAACGGTCAACAACAACGCCGTTTGCGTGATAAAACCGCCAACCAACCACATTATCGACGAATTACGCAATTTTTCTATTTTAAGTTCCAAATCGGCTTTAATTTGCACCAATTTTATCTCCAAGTCGTGAATATCGCCTTTGGTCGCCAACTCGTTGCGCGTTTTTTCGTCCAACAAATTATGGTCGGCAATTTTCTTTTCCGCCGTCTCAACGGCAAGCGCCACCGCCGTTTCAATAACCTCAATTTGCACCTTCGCCTGTTGCTCGCTAAAGCCCGCCGCCTTAAACCGCGCGAGCCAATACGACGCATCAAAAGACAAAGGCATCGTCAGCATAGTTTTTTTAAGCGCTTAAAAGGGTTAAGAATTTTAAGCGCAAAAAACGCAAGCGCGAGTTTTAATGCCGAACGCTGAACTATTACTTTGGCAAAAACGTTAAAAAAGACAGCACTATCGCCGAAGTCCCCACCATCGTCGCTATCGCCGCCCCCAACACCACCGTAACCATCGTCTTTGTTAAATCGGCTTTGACCCGCTCAACTTTCGCCTCAATTTGCGCCAATTTTACGTCCACATCGGCGCGCAATTGCATAATTTTCAAATCCAAGTCGTGAATGTCGCCTTTGGTCGATAATTCTTGGCGCGTTTTTTCGTCCAACAAATTATGGTCGGCAATTTTCTTTTCCGCCGTCTCAACAGCAATCTCCACCGTCTTCTCAATGACCTCTATCTGCACTTTCGCCTGTTGCTCGCTAAAGCCCGCCGCCTTAAACCGCGCGAGCCAATCCAACGCATCAAAAGATAAAGGCATCGTCAGCATCGCAACTCCCGCAAGCCGCCTACTTATCGGCACAACAAGGCGGCGCACTATAACTAATTACCAAAATCGCGCAACACCTTTTATGGGAAAAAAATCAAAAAATTTTTAGCAGGGAAAAACGCCGCGAAGCGGCAGAACATAACAGCCCAGCGCAACGCGCTGGGTAAAGAAATCGCCCATAAATTTTATGCGCCCTGTAAAAGGGCAGTGCAAAAAATTCCATTGCCCTTACAGGGCGCCGGCGTTTTCCGGCGACGC
>JAISJR010000003.1 GCA_031261425.1 Planctomycetota bacterium | reverse complement strand
TCGGCGGGGCGAGTAACCGGACGGCGTTCCGTCGCCGGCGTGAAATTAACCGGCGGAATTTCCGCGTGCGCATAACTTCTCGTCATTGTCGCTGGCATGGTTTTCCCTTTCTTTTTTGGCGTTAAAGAATTCTTTTCGCAATCATAAATTTTATTGACGGTTTCTCGCCGACGCGCCTACATTGTTATTCCCATTTCTTGCTTCCGGGCAGAAATCGCGCATTTCAGCAAATCCGCGTTATCACGAATAATTTTGCTATGCTCTTTTTGCGCGACGCGCAAAGTTTTTTGCCCCAACTTAACCATTGCCTCATAACAAGGTATCATTCCGGGCGGCGGCGCGGTCAAACAATCGTCAAATAAATTGATAAAAGCATTGATTGCCGTCGTGCCGCGACCTTTGGATAATTTATCAAAATTGCCTTTACTGGTAGTATCATTTATCGTTTCTTGCACATACTGCGCCGGCGACGACATCTCTTTGACCACACCCAAAAACGCTGAATAACTTTCTTTAACCGTTTCTAAATTTTTACGAGATTTTTCCGACCCCATTCTTTTCGTTTGACCTTCAAGCAACTCGTAACTGACCATTGTCAAGGTCGATAAATCATCGACCCGCTCTGTAAATGCAATAATGGAAGCCGCAAACTTCTCGTCTGCCGCCATTGATAACGCGCTATCACTCGTCGCATCTGCAAAAATACGACGCGTGTCGCTCTTTTCTTCGCAAAACCGCATACGTTTAATCAGTTTCTGTTCTTGAATAATCATTGGTCTAACCACCCTTTGCCAAACCGGAGTTCCGCCAAAGTTAAATCGCCACCGCAAGCCAAGAGATGTTCTTTCCCCCACAGATTTTTTACCGTCATCGCGCGGTCGGGCGTCAGTAACGGGCAAATCTGCTGAAATTGCAACTGCTCCGCTTCGCTTAAAGATTCGTCAGTCGCTCCTTCCAACACCGCGCACATTTCATTAAGCGTAAAATAGCGCGTTCGTCCGCGACGATATATTTTATTCGCCTGCTTATTCGTCATTTCTTCCGGCGTTAGATACTTCTTAACCGCCGCTTGCACCATCGCCTCGATTTCGGCGGCGGTAAGTTCCGCGTTGGCGGGGCGAGTAACCGGACGGCGTTCCGTCGCCGGCGTAAAATTAACCGGCGGAATTTCCGCGTGCGCATAACTTCTCGTCATTGTCGCTGGCATTGTTTTCCCTTTCTTTTTTGGCGTTAAAGAACTCTTTTCGCAATCATAAATTTTATTGACGGTCAATCAAAATTAAAATCTGGGCTTTGCGCCGTCAACTTCTGCCGGCATCGACCATCGCGCCGCGCTCTTTTTGCGCCACCCATTCCCGGATTTCTTTCGCCCTCGCCCAAGAAATTTTTCGCCCGCGAATACAGCCCCCGCAACTTGTCGTCAATATCGTAACCCGACATCACCCCCTCGACCGATTGCTTGCGGTCTAACACCCCGGCGCCGACCGCGTCTAATTTGTCCAACTCCACCCCCTCGCGTTTCGCTTCGCCGGTCGCGTTTGCGTCGTTCAATAATTTGCTTACCGCTTCTTTTGCCGTCGCGCCCGCGCATTGCGTAAATTTTTGCCCGTTTTTATTTTCCGCGTCCAAACCGGCGACGTATTCGCCTTTATCATTTTTCGCCACCGCAATAACCGGATTCCGCAAAGCGTTTTCCGCCTTGATTGCCGCCAATTCCGGCGCAAATTTTTTTTCCTGCCCTTGCGCCCGCAACGCTTGCAAATCGGACAATTTCATTTGCGGATTGCCGTTAAGCAAACTCACCATCGCCACTTTTGAAGTCGCCATTTCTCCCCCTTTGCTTTGTTGCGTCGTCGTTTTTAGCGCCGACGGCGAGTAATAATCCTTGACAGCGCGATGGCGCTCGATTAAGTTATCCAACGCTTTCAGGTTCAGGTAGTCCACCTCAGCGAAATTGGTTCGCTGTTGGGCTACCAAGACCTGAAGTTTTTTTATGTCCGCATACAACAAATCATTCCGCGTATTGCCCTCAATCCAATTCAGCCATTTGTGATTGTCTTTGTTAAACAGCGTCCGCACATCGGAAATCGTGGGGTTTAACGGTAAAAGATTCGCTTCGCGGGCGCTGGCGGATTTACCCATAAAAACTCCGCCACTACCAACTAAAAACTACCGACTACCAACTCTCTCTCCATAATTCGTAATTGTTCTTTTTTGAACGGGTCTAAATATGGCAGTTCCGGCAAAGCCGGTGGCGCATCCGTTTCCGCCGCTTTACGACGCCGATAGCGTCAAACTGATATTAGGCACGATGCCGTCGCCGCAATCGCGGGCGCGACAATTTTATTACGGGCATCCGCAGAACCGTTTTTGGCGGGTTATCGCGGCGGTTTATCGCGAACCGCCGCCGCGCGCGCCGGCGGAAAAACGCTCGCTACTGTCGCGTCATCGCCTCGCCTTGTGGGATGTGTTGGCGCGGTGCGAAATTTCCGGCGCGGCGGACGCCACGATTGTCGCGCCCGTCGCCAACGATTTGACCGGCTTGTTGCGCCGAGCGCCCATTACCCGCGTCTATGCCAACGGGACGCGCGCGTATCAACTCTACCAAAAATTATGCTATCCGCAGACGGGCATCGCCGCGACGCCGCTACCCTCGACCAGCCCCGCCAACGCGCGGTTTTCGTTGGCAAAGCTAATCGCCGCTTACGCGGCGGCGCTGACGCCGGAGTCGGCGGCGAGATGGAACTAAATTTTACTTAATTAAAAATTACAAATTAAAAATTGCGGTTGTCGCGTCGCTCCGCAATTTTAGTGGAACGAAGCGACTTCCGATGTTTTTAATTTGTAATTTTTAATTACGGTATGCCGCAGTTCATTTCTAAAATCAAACGACTATATTATAGTAGCCGTTTTTACAGCGGTTATGCGGAGCGCGGTAAGGTCGGCGGCGCGGCGCTAACGGCATTTATTTAACCGGAGGAAAAAATGATGATGGCGGAAAAGTGGATGGTCGGCGGCGTGAGCGGTATTTTTCTGGTCGCCGTGATTATCGGCGGCTCGTTCTATTCGGTAAATCAGGGCGAACGGGCGGTGCTTCTGCGCTTTGGCAAAGTCGTTTCCGACGAGGGCGCCGGCTTGCATTTCAAGATGCCGCTGATTGAAACGGCGAAATTCATTTCGACGCGGACGGAAGTGCTGACCGCCAACATCGAATCGTATTCCAAAGACGCGCAGGCGATGTCGATGGCGATTTCGATTAACTATCGCGTTGACGCGGCGGCGGTCAAAGAAATCTATTCCCAGTTCGGCATGGGCTACAAAGAAACGCTGATTTTGCCGAAATTGCAGTCCCTCCCCAAGGACTCGGTCGGCAAAATGAGCGCGATGGAAATCGTGCAGGGGCGGGATAAATTGAACGGCGGCATCATTGCCGACTTGCGGAAATACTTTGAGCCGAACGGCGTTTATATCGACTCGCTGAACTTGGAAAATATCAATTTTTCGGACGCCTTTGAGAAGTCGGTGGAGCAACGGATGCAGGCGGAAGTCGAGGTGCAAAAAGTGCAACAGAACCTCGCCCGCGAACGGGTGCAGGCGGAAATGCTCATCGTCCAGCAAAAAGCCGAGGCGGAAAAAATTATCATCAACGCCAAGGCGAACGCCGACGCCGTCGTGATGCAGGGCGAGGCGGAAGCCAAAGCCATTCGCCTGAAAGCCGAAGCGCTGGCGCAAAATTCTAACTTGGTGAATCTGCTGACGGTCGAGAAATGGAACGGCGTTTTGCCGGTTACGACGTTGGGCAATTCCGTGCCGCTACTCAATCTCGGCGGAAAATGAAAGGCGATTGTGACAGAAAGAGCAAAAATGTTTGTCCAAATACATAATTTGGGTATTTGTTTAGCGGCGTTATTTATCCGCGACCGCGCGAAGCGCAAGGCGTTTCGCGAGCGGCATCTCATTCCGTTTCCGACCTACTCGCGCCGTCAAATCTACGACGCGCTGTTTCCGCGCCATCGTTATCCGCCGCATTTTATTCGCGCCGAACAAATTTGCGGGGGGGGGGGGCGTTTGGTTCACGAACGGCGGCATCGGCGATAATCTATTGTTGTTGACGGCGGCGGAACTTTACTACCGAAAAACCGGCGAAAAATTGACGCTGATGACTAAATATGCCGAGTTCTTTCAATATGCCGATTTTTGTTATGTGTTGTTAGGCGAACACGGTTATCCGTTGTATCTTGAACGCTTGGAAAGTCGCCGCCGCCCGAAAATCGACGAAATCATCACCGTCGGCAAATTCGCGCTGACCACGAAATTCGCCGTGCCGGGTTTGGGTTGGCATACCAACGCGGCGGGGAATGAATCTTGTGGCGCGCCGGTCGGCAAGCATTATTTAACCGTAATGTATGCCTCGTTAGGTTTGACCGGCGACATCGAAATCGCGCCGCGCCTTGAATTGACCGTTGCGGAAAAACAGTTCGGACGCCTCTCGGCAAAAAAACAAATCGCGCTGATGAACGGCGGCAAAATGAAATACAAAAGTTTGCCCACGCCGGTAATGCAAACCATCGTCAATCAATTACGCGAAAAATATGATTTCGTCCAAATCGGCGCGAGGCGCGACGAACCGCTAACCGGCGTGAAAAATATGCAAGGGCAATTGACGTTGCGGCAAACGGCGGCGGTGTTGGCAAACTCGGATTTGTTTGTCGGCGCGATTGGCGGTTTGATGCATTTGGCGCGCGCGGTCGAATGTCCGGCGGTGATTGCTTACGCCGGCGAACCGCCGGAACTGTGTTATTACGCCGGCAACGCTTACGTTTTTCCCGACGGCGATTTATTGTCGCGTCTCGACCCGCAAGCGATGATAACGGCAATCGAACGGCGTTTAACCGAACCGCGCGAATTTCCACGCCAATCGGCGACGATATAATTTTAGAATCGTTACCCCCTAAAGTAGCGTCGAATGATAAAATGGAATGGAGCGTCGCCGACTTTTGATGGCACGATTGGCATAATCCCGATGAAAACCATCCTCCTCGCCACCCAAAATCCGGGCAAAGTCCGCGAAATCGCCGCGCTGTTGGCGCCGCTTAATATCGCGGTCGCGTCGCCGGCGGCGCATCCCGCGTGGCGGGAAGTCAACGAAGTCGGCGAGACCTTCGCGGCGAACGCGATTCTCAAAGCCGAAAACGGCGCGGCGCAAACCGGTCTGCCGACGTTAGCCGACGATTCCGGCTTGGTCGTCGAAGCGCTAAACGGCGCGCCCGGCGTGCATTCGGCGCGTTACGCCGCTATCAGTAGTGGTGGTGGCGGCAACGCCGGCGACGCGGACAACAACCGCCTCTTGCTGAAAAATTTAACCGGCGCCGCCAATCGCCGCGCGAAATACGTTTGCGTCCTTGCGTTCAGTTCTCCCAATGAAATGCCGCGCTGTTTTTACGGCGAAACCGCCGGCGAAATTTTAACCGCGCCGCGCGGCGCGAACGGCTTCGGTTACGACCCGCTGTTTTTTTCCGCCGACTTGCAATGCGCGTTCGGCGAAGCCGCCGCGGTCGCCAAAAATCAAATCAGCCATCGCGGACGGGCGTTGCAAAAATTTCTGGCGTTTCTCCGCGAAACCGCCCTGCCCGACCGCCGATAAAACGCGAATAACGCGCGTTTTCCAATTTTTACGCAATTCGCCGGCGAGTTATGCCGATAAGCAAGCGATGCAAACGGTGCGAATTTACAGCGACGGCGCGTGTAGCGGCAATCCCGGTCCGGGCGGTTGGGGCGCGATTTTGCAATGCGACGACCCCGCCCGCGAAAAAGAAATTTCCGGCGGCGAGCCGCACACCACGAACAACCGAATGGAACTGCTCGCCGTCATCAACGCCGTCGAATTGCTGAAAGTGAAATGCCGCATCGACATTTTCACCGACAGTCAATACGTCTGCGAAGCGTTTCGGAAAAAATGGCTGGCGAATTGGCAAAAAAATAATTGGCGCACCGCGGCGAAAACGCCGGTGAAAAATCAGGATTTGTGGGAGCGGTTGCTCGCGGCGCTCGCCGGACACGAAACGGCGTGGCACTGGATTAAGGGACATAACGAACATCCCGAAAACGAGCGCGCCGACCGGCTGGCGGTGCGGGCGCGAGAGCGGTTGAAGAGCAATTAACAATTCACAATTAACAATAAGAGATGCTCTATTCAATTGCCACGCCTTTTAAGGCGTGGTGGGCGGTCAAAAAAGAAATGGGCTTTAGCCCAAATAAACCATTCGGCTAAAGCCGGTCATTTTTCTAACGCTATCCACGCCCTAAAGGGCGTGGCAATTGAATAGAGCATTTTCTACTCCGCTTTATTGTTAATTGTGAATTGTTAATTGTAAATTGTTAATTGGTTCCATACCGGAGGGGCAAAAATGAATTCAACGGTCGGACTTTGGGTCGCGGTGCTGGTGTTGGCGATTGCCGCCGCTTACGGCAATATCCAGTATTTCAAACAGCAAACGTCGATGGAATTAAACAGCCAATTGTTGCGCACGGCGACGGCGAGTTATTTGGTGGACGAATGCGGCAACGAAAATATCAAGAAATTGATGGTTGAAAACGCCGAAGTCAGCAAGCAATTGGACATCGAGAGAGCGCGCGCCAACGACGCCGAACAGGGACTCCGCAACACCCGCATCTCTCGCGACCGCGAGCGCCGCAACGCCGAAAACGCCGTTGCCAAAGCCGCCGAAGCGGAAGACCGGCGCCGGACGTTGGAAGAGCGTTTAACCAAAGCCGAAGACGAAAGCGTCAAATTCCGCGAGAAAGCGGCGGGCTACGACGAATACGTCGGCAAACGCGACGAAGACGCCAACGAAATTACCCGCTTGGCGTCCGCCAAAAACGAACTCGAAAGCCAAAACGAAACGCTGGCGCAAGAGCGCGAAGGACTCATTCGCTCGGCGCGGTTGCGCATCCGCGATTTGCAAACGGTCAACGCCAACTTAAAAGACACCATCGCGCAAAAGAACGAAGCCCAACGCGCCCGCGGTTCGGCGGCGACTTCCCGCTCGGACGCGGTCGGCAAAATTTTAGACATCGACCTGACTAATCGTTTCTGCGTGGTCGATTTGGGAAGCGTCAACAACGTGCGGCGCGGGATGCGGTTTGAGGTCGGACGGTGGCAGTTCAACCAATGGCATCCGACGGGCATCGTCGAATTGGTCAAAATTTCGCCCAGCACCAGCGAAGCCATCGTCATCGACGAGCCGACGGTCTATAAGGTCTGCCCGGAAACCGGCTACGTGGCGAAAGACATCGAAGAAATTTTCAGCCCTTACGCGGCGACGCGCTACGGCGGCGCCATCAAGTTGGACACGGTGGAGCGGAACGCGATTAGTTCGATGAAGGAGAGCGACCCGATTATCGTCGGCGACAGTTTGCGGAGCCGCATTTATCAGCGCGACCGCCAATTGAAATTCGCGTTCGTCGGGCAACCGGTGGTCTATGCCGAAGAAATTTTGCGCGCGAAAATCACCGAAGCGGGCAACATTTTCCAAGACGCGATTTCGCCGGAAACCGACATTCTGATTATCGGCAAAGTCGAAGACGTCGTCGCGCCGGAAAAACTCGGCGACAACGACAAACTCAATCCCGAAGTCGAAGAGGCGTATCGCATCGCGCAACAGGCGAAAGACGCCGAAGAATTCGCGGTGCATTACGGCATTCCGATTATGCGGGAAGTCGAACTGAACGAGTTCTTGCGCAATTAGATTTGCTTCGCGCCATTTTTAAGTCCAATTCGTAATTCGTA
Source organism: Planctomycetota bacterium (assembly GCA_031261425.1). Lineage (GTDB taxonomy): Bacteria > Planctomycetota > SZUA-567 > SZUA-567 > SZUA-567 > MS499-59. The sequence continues at coordinate 8,435 of JAISJR010000003.1, read as the reverse complement.
ATTGCTCTAAAAAAACGCCGGCGAACGCGCCGGCGTTTTTTTTTGGCGAAGGGGCGCTTCGCCTTCGCCCTGCCCCGTTTGGGCGACGGGCGGAATATTACCGCAGATATTGCAGGATATTTTCCACCAACGCCTTGACGCCGATTTTTTGCAGATAGGCGCGGAATGCCGGACTCGTCGCGCCCAACGTCCAGACGCTCTTTTTACCGGCGACCGCGCCGCGCAACAATTCCAAACTTTCAGCGTTCGCGGCGGCATCGTCCAAATAATCAAACGGCAAAAAGAGAATCGCTTCGGCGGCGGTCGTCAGCCCAATGATGTTGCCCGCGCCGACCGCGTAATCTTGCAGATAAAACTTGTCGCCGTTGAACGCCGATAAAAACTGCAATTGCAATTTCAGCGTCGTCGCGTCGCCGACCGTCGCCGTCGTCGCCAATTGTTGCAACACGGCGGATAACGCCGGCAAATTGCCGAGCCGCGCGAGATACGTCGTAACGTATGCCTTTTCGCTCGGCGTGAAATTGAGGTTGGCGCAAAAAGCGCGAAAGAACAAAAGTTCTTGGTCTTGCGGCGCGACGCCGAGCGTCGCCAACGCTTTTTCCAATTCGCGATACAACTCCGCCGGCGGGTTGTCGCGAATCAATTCTTCGGTGGCTTCCAAATACGCCCCCGGCGTCAACGCGCCGTTGATGGCAAAACTCGCCGCGCTCGTCGCATACGACGACAGCGGCGACACCAACGAAGTCGCAACGCTCACCGTCGCGCCGCCCGCCGCGCGTTTCATCGCGATTTTGTTCAGCAGACCGCGCACGGCGGGATTGCGCGTGTAGGGGTCGAGTTTCATTTCATACGCGACCTGCCGCGCGACATCCGCCGAGAAAAAATTGCCGGCGCCGGATTGTAAATCCTCGCCGTCGCTACTGCGCTCGTCTTTGCCGATGCCCTTGAAAAATCCTTTGACCGCGCGTCCGGTGCGTTTTACCGACCGCCCAATCGCTTCCGCCGAGTCGCCGGGGTGCGTGACCAATTGCTTCGCGCCGGCGACGGTGTTGCCGGCGGCGTCCTTCACGCCGCCCCAGACCTCGCTCCCCTGCGGCGTCGCGTAATACGTTTCCATCACCGTAACTTCGTGGCACTCTTTGACCAAATCGGCGATGCCATAGACGGGGTGCCACGGGTAGTGCGGACTGCTCAGTTGAAAGACATACTCGCCGCCGTCCAACGCGACCTCGTCGGCGATTTGATAATAGTCGGCGCGTTGGCTGACGATGCCGTTCAGCGCGGCGATGCGGCTAAATTGCGCGTCCGAAGCCGTCGCCGCCGCGGTCAAACCGAGAAAGAGTAGGATGAGTTTTTTCATGGGATTGGGTTTCCAAAATAGAGTGGGCAGTGGGCAGTGAGCAGTTGTGGAGTTTTTTCTCAAATTTCGCGAAGCGTGATTTTGCTAATCAAACTCCATAATTTTTAATTCGTAATTTTTAATTGATGTTACGTGGTCAACCCCAAGACGCGAATTTTTACGAATAAAAAAAGAGATTTGTTGTCCACGAATTACACGAATTACACGAAATAAAGAATCGGAAAACGGACAAAAAAAAATTGGGAAAACACACTAACCTTCGCCTCGCTCGGTTTCGTGTTAATTCGTCTAATTCGTGTTAATTCGTGTTAAGTTCTTTTCGTGTTCATTCGTGGCTTCTCTTTTTTTTGCGCGTAACGTGAGTATTTAATTTGTAATTTTTAATTGCTACTCGCTCGCCACCGGCGCGGTCGGGGTTATCGCGGAAAGTTGCGCGCGTTCGTCGGCGTTCAGCGCGACCGGTTTTTCCGTTTCCCAGTCGTAGCGCACCAGCACCGTCGCGCCGGTCGCGCATTGCCGCCCGTCCTGCCACGCCTCCTGATTGACGGTGAACGATTTGCCGCCGATTTTCGCGGTGTAACTGTAAATTTGCACCGGTCGCCCGAAAAAAATTTGCCGGACAAAATCCACGTCGATATGCGCGAGAATCAACCGCCAGCGGCGCAAATTTAAGTCCGGCGTAAAAAACCGGAAATACGGCGTTCGCGCCGCTTCAAACCACACCGGCAATTTCGTGTTGGTGATATGCCCCAACGCGTCGGTGTCGCTGATGTTCGGCTCGATGGTGAAGGTTAGCATTGGTCGTTCCTCGTTAGGGGCGAGAGGGAAAAGGTAAGAGGGAAAAGTATCTCTATTTACCTTTTACCTTTTCCCTCTTCCCTTTTCCCTTTTCCCTAATCCTTCGGTCGGTGATAAAAATTCCCATACACGTGGTCGGTGCGCCAGACGTTCACGAACGCGGCGGGGTCGATTTCCCGAATCGCCGCCATTAAAGCCGGCGCCTCGTCGGTATCAACCACCGAATACAACAGCGTTTTTTCGCTTTTGGCGTGCAAGCCGACGCCGGTCAGCGCCGTCGCGCCGTGGTGCAATTCGTCGCGAATGAGCGCGTAAATTTCTTCCGGCTTGGCGGTAACGATAAGCAACGTGCATTGCTGATATTCTTTGCACAAGCCGTTCAGCGCCCGCGTGCTGATGTATTGGAAAATGATGGAATACAGCGCCTGTTCCCACGCGAACAAATAACCGGCGACGGCTAACACCGCGCAATTACCGACGAAAATGTAGTTCCACGCATTGCGATGAAATTTTTCCGCCACGTAAATCGCGATGAAATCCGTGCCGCCGGAAGTCGCGCCCACGCTTAAACAGGCGCCAATCGCCAGCGCGTTGACCAAGCCGCCGAACACCGCCGACAACAGCGCGTCGTGCAATTGCAAATCGCGCGTGAACATCGGCGGCATCGCGTCGGTGAAAACGCCGGTGAGCAAAATCATCAACGCCGAGTAGAGCGTGAACCGCCGCCCGATAAAACAAAACGCCACCACCGCCGGCGCGGCGTTGAGCAGATAATAAATCGGACTGAACGGAATGGAGATGTCGGCGTATTTTGCCGCGATGTCGCGCGTCAGCAACGCCACGCCGGTAAAGCCGCCCGGCAGAATGCCGCCGGCGTGGACAAAAGTGTTGATGTTGAACGCCATCAACGCGGCGCCGAAAATCACAAAAACTAGCCGCCGCCACGCGCTCGCCGGATGATGTCGCAAGCGCTGATAGTTGCGGGTGGCGACCGACGAACGCATAGTCAGAGTTGAGAGTTTAGAGTTGAGAGTTGAGAGTTCGGAGCGGAGTTATCCTTAAAGACGCGCGAAGCGCAACCTTCGCTCAACTCTCAACTCTGAAAGGGACGGGTCTAATTATGCCGAAAATTCTCGCTCAACTCTTTTGCAACTCCGCGCCGATTTGGTCGAAGTCGGCGGCGCGTAATTCTTCGGCGGTAATCGCGGGCATATCGCGGAATTTCGCGAATTCCGCCGCGCGGGAAAATTCCAAGTATTCCCGATACGAGAAATCGCCGCGCTTGCCGGCGACGCATTGTTGCAACGGCTCGCTTAATCCCTGCAACTGGCGGTCGAGGTCGCGGCTTTTCGCCGCCGCCAGTTCCAACCGTCCGGCGATTTTGCGCATCGCCTCGGCGTTGGTCTGAAAACGCTTCCCCAACTCGGTCAACAATTCGTTTTTGCGTTGTTCGCGTTCAGTCATCGTTCCGCCCTCGAAAAGTAAAAACAGGTCTAATTTTTATTCCGCCTACATCATCGGGCGCGGGCGCGGGCGGCTTGACCATTTAATTCAATTTTATTCGGTCGCCAACCGCGTCCCGCGACGAATTTTCCGGCGGTCGCTTGCGGGCGCGGGCGGCGGACTATAATGCCGCCCCTTTTCCTGCCCGAAAGAGAGCGGGCAATGGCGAAATTAAAAATTAAAAATTACAAATTAAAAATTTCGGATTGATTATCAAAATTGCGCGAAGCGATTTTGCCAATCGAACTCCGCCATTTTTAATTTTTAATTTGTAATTTTTAATTGTTCTCGGCTCCCGAACAACTCTAACCAAAAATGAAAGGATAGTTATGAAAAAGTTTCTGCTCTTGGCGTTGACGCTGGCGATTTTAACCGCGACCGGTTGCGAGCGCCGCCGTGATTATTTAGTCCCGCAAACCGAAAATAAGGTCTGGAAAGCCACTTGCGAGGCGGCGAACGTGTTGTTCCCGCTCGGCACGACGGCGAACATCATCGTCTCGGAAATGATGCTCGACGCGCAAGGACAAGCCGCGACCAATTAGAAATTAAAAATTACAAATTAAAAATTAAAAATTTCGGATTGATTATCAAAATTGCGCGAAGCGATTTTGCCAATCAAACTCCGCTATTTTTAATTTTTAATTTGTAATTTTTAATTGAAAGAAACTATGTCCAGCAACAACCAATCGCGGCACGACCGCGCCGAACTCGCGCTCGCCGACGAGCGCTGTTTTTTGGTCGGCGCGGAAATCCCCGGTCGCTATCAAGCCGGCGAGGAGCCGCTGTCCGAACTCGCCGAACTTATCGACACCGCCGGCGGCGCAGTGGTCGGGACGCTCACGCAAAAAATCGACCGCCCGACCACGCGCTACTATCTCGGCAAGGGCAAATTTTACGATTTGGTTGACGCCGCCATCGCCGCGCAAGCCGAAACCATCGTCGTTGACGACGATATTACGCCCGCGCAACTTTCGACCATCGAAGAAGCGGCGCGAATGAAAGTCATCGACCGAAGCGAAGTAATCCTCGACATTTTCCGCCATCGCGCCCGCTCGTTGCCGGCGCAGTTGCAGGTCGAACTCGCGCAATTGCAATACGAACTGCCGCGCCTCGCCCGCAAATGGACGCATCTTGAACGGGTCAGCGGCGGCATCGGCACCGGCGTCGGCTCCAGCCGCGGCGGCGGCGAAGCGCAAATCGAAGTTGACCGCCGCCTCGTCCGCAAGCGCATTGCCCGCCTGCGACAAGAACTGACGGTCATCAACGAGCGGCGCAATCGCGAGGTCGAAGCCCGCGCGCGCGTCTTCAAAGTATGCTTGGTCGGCTACACCAACGCCGGCAAAAGTTCGCTCCAAAACCGGCTGACCGGCGGCGAGGAAGCGTTCGTCGAAAACCGTTTATTCGCGACGCTGGACACCCTGACGCGCCAGATGACGTTTGTCAACGCCAAAAGCCGCTCGTCCATCGCGCTGTTGTCGGACACCGTCGGCTTTATCCGCCGTCTGCCGCATCATTTGGTCGCCAGTTTTCACGCGACGTTGGCGGAAGCGGCGCAAGCCGATTTATTGTTAATCGTGTTGGACAGCGCCGACCCGCGCGCCTTGATGCAGACGCAAGCCGTCCGCGAAACGTTAGCCGATATTGGCATGGCGGAGCGCGAAAGTTTGTATGTGTTCAACAAAATTGATTTGCCGCGCGACGAAGCGACGCTGGCGCGGTTGCGGGAAAATTTAACGCCGGCGGTGGAAGTGTCGGCGCAAACCGGCGCGGGGATTGACGCTTTGCGCGAACTAATTTATCGGCGCGTCATTGCGCGGCAAAACCGCGTAACCTTGCGTTTTTCGTCCGGCGACGGACGGCGCTTGGCGCTGATTAACCAATTCGGCGCCGACCCGCAAATTGCCTACGACGGCGATGAAATCGTCGCCGAAGTAACCCTCGCCGCCGCCGATTTGGAACGGCTAAAACGGTTGCCGGGCGAGATGAGCGCCGATTAGCAACTCGTGTTACGCGGTTAGCGTCGGTGCTATTGCGACGAAGAAATTGAAAAACCTCCGACAGCCGCGCTGAAAGCGCGTCATATATCAGCCCAGGGTAAGCGGCGACGTTCTATAAGCCGCGCCACCCTGGGTTAGAGGTTGCGGAGCAACCATCCGAAATTGGACGGTTCGCCGCATTTTGGCGAACCGCTCTCGCCGCCGGAGGCGGCGTTTGCCGCCGCTAACCGCGCGGCGGGACTGTCGGATGGTTCGCTTCGCGAACCGCTACCCAGGGTGGCGCGACGATAGAACGTGTCGCTTACCCTGGGCTGATATATTTCGCGCTTTCAGCGCGGCTGTCGGAATAAATTATCAAAATCGCGTAACACGAGTTATTAAAAATTGTTAATTGTTAATTTTCAATTGTTAATTGCCCTCTTTCCCCGGAAAGCCCCTGCCAATGGAACGTCTGCACAAATTTATGGCGCATTGCGGCGTCGCGTCGCGCCGCGAAGCCGAGACCTATATCCGCGACGGGCGCGTCGCCGTCAACGGCAATCTCGTTACCGAACTCGGCGTCAAAATCGACCCCGAAACCGCCGTCGTGCTGGTTGACGGCAAGGTCATCAAGCCGGAAACGCCGGTCTGTTATTTGGCGCACAAACCGACTGGCTACGCCGCGACCGTCGAAGACGAACTCGGTCGCAAAACCGTGCTTGACTTGTTGCCGGAAATCGCCGAACGGGTTTATCCCGCCGGTCGGCTCGACCTCGACAGCGAAGGTCTCATCATCTTGACCAACGCCGGCGACATCACGTATTTCTTGACGCATCCGTCGTGCGGCGTGAAAAAAATTTACGAGGCGACGGTCGAAGGCGAAGTCGAGGACGAAACCATCGAAATTTTATTAAACAAAGGCGTGTTCGTCGGCGCGGTCAAAATCCGCCCGCTAATGGCGAAAATCGTCAAGCGGTTGTCCGACGCGACCATCGTGCGGATTATCGTCGCCGAGGGCATCAATCGCGAAGTCCGCCGCCTCTTCGCGGCGTTGGGACACGAAGTAAAAAAATTGGTGCGGTTGGAAGTCGGACCGTTCAAAATCGACGGTATTAGCCGCGGCAAATTCCGCGCCGCGACCCCGCAAGAAATGAAACAACTGCGCGAGATGATGGATAAAAAAACACCGACGCTCGACGGCGCGGAATCTGACGACACACCGGCGGCAAAACCGGCGAAACCCCGCCGCTTTGCGCCGGCGGCGGAAAACGCGAAACGGCAGGGCAAACCCGACCCCGCGCATCTCAACCAACGCCGTCCGGCGATGTCGCTCCGTCCCCGCCGCGACGACCGCCCGCGCCGCGACGATGCCAGCCCGCAACGAGACGATAGACCGCGCGAATACCGCCCGCGCGACGATAAACCGCGTGAATATCGTCCACGCGACGGCAAGCCGCGCGACGGCGAGCGTCCGGCGCCGCGCCGCGATTTCCGCGGTGAACGCGGCGCGACCGACGCGCGCGAACCGCGCCGCGATTGGCGCGATAAAAAGAATTTCGCTAAACCGGCGTATCAAAAAAGAAACGACGATAAGCCGCGCGAATACCGTCCACGCGACGATAGACCGCGCGACGGCGGATTTGAACGTCCGCAACGAGACGATAGACCGCGCGAATACAAGCCACGTGAATACAAGCCGCGCGACGGCGAGCGTCCGGCGCCGCGCCGCGATTTCCGCGGTGAACGCGGCGCGACCGATTCTCGCGAACCGCGCCGCGATTGGCGCGATAAAAAGAATTTCGCTAAACCGGCGTATCAAAGAAGAAACGACGATAAGCCGCGTGAATACCGCCCACGCGACGACAAACCGCGTGAATACCGCCCGCGAGACGATAGACCGCGCGACGATAAGCCGCGCAACGGCGAATTTGAACGTCCGCAACGAGGTCCGCGCGGCAAATTCCCGCCGAAAGGTCGTCCAAGCAGTCGTTCGACTGCCGGTCGTTCGACTGCCGGTCGTCCGACTGCCGGTCGTCCGTCAACCGCGCCGTATTCGCGCCCGGGCGCCGACCGGCGTCCGGCTACCGACCGGCGTCCGGGCGCCGACCGGCAGTCGGGCACCGACCGCGCGCCGGCGAGAAATTCCGCGTCGAAACCGTTCCGGCGTCCGCCGCCGCGCCGCTCGCATCCGTTAGGGAAATAATCAAATAAAATAACTTCCGACCGCCGCGCCGCACGGGGCGAAATGTCGGTAGAAAACGAATCCCGACCGTCGCGCCGTAGGCGCGAAATGTCGGTAGAAAACGAATGTAAAAAATTCGTAACGTCCCGTAGGGACGAAATGTCGGTCGCGAGGTGTAAAAGATGATTAACCGACATTCCGTCCTACCGACATTTCGTCCCTACGGGACGGAATGGAATATGACGGCGACGTTTCTACCGACATTTCGTCCCTACGGGACAGTTGTCGGAATTGTCGGAATGATTTATCGAAATTGCGCTTCGCGAATTTGCCAATCAAACTCCACAATTTTTAATTTTTAATTTTTAATTTGTAATTTGTAATTCCCCCCACATAAAAACGCCGTCGGGGCATTTCTGCTCCGGCGGCGTGTAACCCGCAACTGTGTTTCGCAATCGTTTTCGCCGCTACCCCGCGACCTAACCAATCAGCGACAACGCGCTTTGCGGCAGTTGGTTGGCTTGCGCCAACATCGACGTTCCCGCCTGCACCATCAGTTGGTTCTTGGTGAACTTCGTCGATTCCGTCGCCATATCCGTGTCGCGAATGTAACTCT
>JAISJR010000089.1 GCA_031261425.1 Planctomycetota bacterium | reverse complement strand
GCAGAAAAAAAGAGAAGCCACGAATGGACACGAAAAGAACTTAACACGAATTTTCACGAATTAGACGAATTAACACGAAACCGAGCGAAGCGAAGGTTAGTGGGCTTTCCAAATTTTTTTGTCCGTTTTTCGGCTCTTTATTTCGTGTAATTCGTGTAATTCGTGGACAAAAAAATCTCTCTTTTTTATTCGTAAAAATTCGCGTCTTTTTGTTGACTGCGTAACCTCAGTCATAATTTATGCCGTTAATTCGTCTGGAAAAAATCAATTTCGGTTATGACCGCGCGCGCGTGCTGGACGGCATCGACTTGGACGTTGCGGACGGCGAATTTGTCGCGGTGATTGGTCCGTCGGGATGCGGCAAATCGACGCTGTTGCGGTTGCTCGCCGGTTTGGCGTTTCCCGACGCCGGCGCCGTTACCGTGGACGGCGCGGCGATTACCGCGCCCGGACTCGACCGTGCCGTGGTGTTTCAGGACTACTCGCTGTTCCCGTGGCTGAGTTGCCGCGACAACGTCGTGTTGGCGCTCGAACAGGCGCGCCTCGGACGCGATAAACGCGACCGGCGCGAGATTGCCGAAAAGTATTTGCGGTTGGTGGGCTTGGCGGGCGACGGCGAAAAATTGCCCGGCGAACTCTCCGGCGGGATGCGCCAGCGCACGGCGATTGCGCGGGCGTTGGCGGTCAACGCGCCGGTGTTGCTGATGGACGAGCCGTTCGGCGCGCTCGACGAAATCACCCGCGCGCGGCAACAGGATTTATTGTTGGAATTGATGTCGCGCGGCGGCGGCAAAACCGTTTTATTCGTTACGCACGATGTCGAAGAAGCGGTGATTCTCGCCGACCGCGTGCTGGTGTTATCGACGCATCCGGGGCGGATTGTGCGCGAGTTGACCGTCGATTTGCCGCGCCCGCGCTCGCGCTCCGCCACGTTGCGCCATCCGCGTTTTAACCAACTCCGCGACGAATTATTAACCGAATTAAACCGCGTTATCGACGACTATCTGCAACCGGGCGGCGGCGACGGCGCGGGGATTTAACGATGCAAAAAGAACTGACTACCGCCGGCGGTTTGCTCGGCGCGGCGATTATCTTCGCGGCGCTGATTGCCGCGTATGCGTTGCTGACCGACGCCACCGGCTATCTGGACCCGATGATTTTCCCCGGCTGGGGTAAAATTATTCCGGCGGCGTGGGGCTCGCGCGACCAATTTTATCACGGCATTATCAGTTCGCTGGGCTTGCTGATTCCGTCGGTCGCGGCGGCGCTTGTCGCCGGCGTTACGTTCGGCGTGATTATCGGTTTGCACCCGCGCGTGAAACAAATTTTGCTACCGCTGTTTCGCGCCGCCAATCCGTTGCCGCCGACGATGCTCATTCCTTACGCGATTGCGGTTTTCCCGTCGTTTTATTTGTCGTCAACCTCGATTATTTTTATCGGCGTGTTTTGGCCCGTGATTATGGGGACGTTGCACGGCGTCGCGCTGTTGGAACCGCGTTGGTTGGACAACGCGCAATGCCTGAATTTGCGCGGCTTGAAATTAGTGCGCAAGGTCGTGTTGCCCGGCGCGATGCCGTCGATTTTCGCGGGGATTGGTTCGGGTTTGATTTTCAGTTTTATTTTGCTGACCGTCGCCGAAATGTTCGGCGCGACGGCGGGACTCGGTTATTTCGTGCAATACTACGCGGATTTCGCCGAGTATGACCGCGTGATTGGCGGAATGATTTTTCTGTCCGTCGTCGTCATCGCCATCATGGTAATTTTCGACCGCGTCCAAAACCGCGTGTTGCATTGGACGAAAAAAAGATAATCCGCATCGCACTTTTACATCTAATTGAGGGAACAAAATGACTATTGCTTACGACGACGCTTTAACCGCCGAGGTCAAAGCCAAAGCCCAAGAATTGGGTTCTTGTTTAGTCGGGATTGCCGACGCCGAATTGTTGAACGCGGCGCTGACCGAAAATTTCCGTCCCGAAGACGTTCTGCCCGGTTGCCGCGCGTTGGTGGTGATGTCGCTCCATATCCCCGACGGCGCGTTGGAAATTATGCGGCGCGGCAAAGCGGCTTACAGTTACAACTTATTCGGCTACGCCTATCTGAACCGCGAACTCGATTTTATCATTTACCGGATGTCGAATTTTCTCGAAGAACGCGGCTACGCGACCACGCCGATTCCGGCGCGCGGCGCGGCGGTCGGCGCGCCGAAAAAGGGCTACGGAATGATTTCCTATCGCCACGCGGCGGTCGCGGCGGGCATCGCTTCGTTCGGTCTGAACGGCATCGCGCTGACCAAAGAATACGGCAGTCGCCAGCGTTTCGTCGCGGTGCCGACCACCGCGCCGCTTCGTCCGGCGGAACGGTTGCTCGACCAAGCCGAAGTTTGCGACGGCTGTTTGGAATGTATCGGTCATTGCTCCGGCGGCGCGTTGTCGCTCAACCCGCCGCACGAATGTAAGATGGGCGATAAGGTCTATCGCTACGCGCGAAGCGATTATGACAAATGTATTCACACCTCGCGCGGGTTGAGTTCCAAGGTCTGGCAAGGCGCGGCGTTTAATCCGAAAGTTGACGTGCCGTTTGTGGAAAACCCGACCGCCGCGCAGTATTACGACCAACTGTGGCGCGACCGCGACGGCGCCGTCCGCGTCAGCGAAAATTCCGAAGCGACTTACGGCGCGACGTTATGCGGCAGATGTATGGCGTTTTGCACCGCCGGACACGAGGCGATGAAGCGCCGCTTGCGCGACGACCAAAAACAAACCGGCTACACCGACGACCTCGTAATTCAACCCGACGGCAGTTTGCAACCGCTAAAACCGCAACCGCGGCAGTTGGGCAAAGAGTTATTGGGCTTGGCGTAAGCGTAAAACATAAAACGAATCGTAGAAAAAATATGAAAAACGCCGGGGCGGTTGGTCGCGGCGTTTTTATGATGCCAGCCCCCAATTATTAATCGCCTTAATTGTTCTCTCTCACGCGCCGCTTGATAGAGCAACCTCTGATTGAATTTCGGCGTTTGGCGATTGACGAGAATTCGTTAAAATGCCGCCAATATGCAGAAAATCAGATGAAGTCGGATTTTCTCAACTCCCGTCCCGACCACCAAATTTTCATAATGAAAATCCTCTTTCTCTCGGCTATCGTGGCGTTCGTCACGCTCACGTTCGCCGGCGAACCGTCGCCGGTTTCCGCCGCGCCGTTTGCCGGCGCGGTTTCCGCCGACGATTTGGTGAAATATCTCCGCGAGCATCGCTTCACGCCCGCCGAGACCGAAAAACTCCGCCAATCGCTCAATAATTTGCCGCAGTCCGCCCCGCGTCCGGCGCTCGGCGACGACAGCAATCGTCTCGCCGACGAACTGCTCGCCAAACTGCAACAACAATATCAAACCACCGGCGGACGCCCGCTCGCGCTGATTTACGCGCGTTATCTGATGTTCCTGAACGACGCGCCCGGCGCGCTCGCGGTCTTGACCCGCATCCGCCCCGCGTCCGACGCCGACGCCGCGTGGTTGCTCGCGATGGCGGATGTCCACCTGCAAATCGGCGACGCCGAAAAAGCCGGAATGTATGCGACCCGCGCGACGGATTTGCTCAACGCCGATAATAAAATTTTCGCGTTGAGTTCGCCGGTCGCGGTCAGCCGCGTCGAGGGTTACCGGCTCTACACGCCCGACCCGCGCCCCGTCTATGCCGCCGGTTCGGCGCTGATTTTGTATGTCGAAGTGATGAACGCGAAATTCCAAAAAACCGGCGCCGTGTCGCGGTGCGCCCTCGCTTTCGGCTTGGAATTGTTGGACGCGAACGGCGCGGTGGCGGATAAAAATCCCGATTACGGACTGTATGACCCGGACTACGCCGGCGCGGTGCGGGAATTGCAGGCGACGATTAGTTACCCGTTGCCGCCGACCGTCGCCGCCGGCAAATACACGTTGCGGATTTATTGCGCGGACAATCTCGCCGGTCAAAAAGCGCAAACGGATTTTTCGTTCACGGTGGCGACTTCGGCGAAAAGTCCGCAAAGCGAAATTGCCGTTGACGCCGAGGGCTTGCAAAAAGCCATCGACGCCGGCGTCTGGTCGGCGGACGAAGACGCGGACAACAAAACGACGCGCAAATTGGAAAATATGCTGAAGGGCTTGGATATTCGCCGCGAGCAAAGCAAGATGCAGGGCGGGTTAATCGGGCAGTAGAGGAGCAATTAAAAATTACAAACTGATGTTACGCGGTCAACGAAAAGACGCGAATTTTTACGAATAAAAAAAAGAGATTTTTTGTCCACGAATTACACGAATTACACGAATTACCGAGCCGGAAAACGGACAAAAAATTTGGAAAGCACACTAACCTTCGCTTCGCTCGGTTTCGTGTTAATTCGTCTAATTCGTGAAAATTCGTGTTAAGTTCTTTTCGTGTTCATTCGTGGCTTCTCTTTTTTTTGCGCGTAACGTGAGTTACAAATTAAAAATTAAAAATTTTGGATTGAGTTCTAAAAATGGCGCGAAGCGAATTTGATAATCAAACTCCACCATTTTTAATTTTTAATTCTTAATTTTTAATGCGTAGTTACTTCGGTTGTCAAACGGGTCTATTCATAATTTTCACTCATAATTGACGGTTTCCCGCTTGACGACGATTGACGCGATTCTACAATACCGCCCTTTTCACATTTCTCATTCGCAGATTTTTCAGTAGGAGTGATTATGCCCACGGTGAACCAATTAGTCCGCAAAGGACGGCGGCAACCGACGTTCAAATCCAAATCGCCGGCGCTCGAAACTTGTCCGCAACGCAAAGGCGTCTGCCTCTTAGTCAAAACCACCACCCCGAAAAAGCCGAACTCGGCGTTGCGCAAAGTCGCGCGCGTGCGCCTGACTAACGGCAAAGAAGTTACGGTCTATATCGGCGGCGAAGGTCATAACTTGCAGGAACACTCCATCGTGATGGTGCGCGGCGGGCGCGTCCGCGACTTGCCGGGCGTTCGCTATCACGTCGTTCGCGGCGTCTATGACTGCGCCGGCGTGGCGGCGCGGCGCCAAAGCCGCAGTAAATACGGCAACAAAGTGCCGAAAGCCGGCGCTCCCGCCGGTAAAGGCGGCAAGGGCGCGCCGCCCGCGAAGGGGAAGAAGTAAATTTACAATTAACAATTCACAATTAACAATTATTAAGCGGAGTTTTATTTTTAAGAACGCGCGGAGCGCATCCGTTCAATAATTGTTAATTGTTAATTGTTAATTTTTAATTGTTAATTTGTTTCTCGCGCGACCCGCGTGGTCGTGAGTATTCGGCGAAACGCCGGAGAAAGGAAAGTATGGCTGTTAAAGTTACGGACGTTACCGGACCGGGCGTCAAGAAAGACCCGCTCTACGGCGACTTGTTGGTGGCGAAGTTCATCAACTGCATCATGCGCGACGGCAAGAAAACCAAGGCGGAAAAGATTTTTTACAGCGCCTTGAAAGAGGTCGAGAAGAAAATCAAAGACAAGTCGGTGTTGGAAGTGTTCAAGACGGCGGTCAACAACGTCAAGCCGATTGTCGAAGTGAAAAGCCGCCGCGTCGGCGGCGCGAACTATCAGGTGCCGGTGAAAGTGTTGTCCGCGCGGCAACAATCGCTGGCGATTCGCTGGATTATGGAATCGGTCGCGAAAAAGAAAGGCAAACCGACGCACGTGTTGCTCGCCGCCGAAATCTGCGACGCCTACAACCGCGAAGGCGGCGCGATGTCCACGCGCGAAAACACGCACCGGATGGCGGAAGCCAATAAAGCGTTCGCGCACTTTGCGTGGTGAGAAAGGCAATGATAGTGGACTCGTGAACCTTTTTTAATTTTTAACTGGTAATTCTTTAATTCTTAACTTGGGAGGAAATGGTATGTGTGCGGCTCGGAAAGAAGTTGGTGAAACGTTTCCCTACGCGAAACGTCTGCGCGAAGTGTTGGTCGGCAAAACCAATGTGGAATTGTCGAAATTGACCGGCGTGAATTACGCCTCGGTCGGGATGTATATGAACGGCGGTATGCGCCCATCGGTGGAATTTTTGTCGGCGCTGGCGAAAAACGGTTACGACGCCAATTATATTTTGGCGGGCGTGGCGACGGCGTCCAAAGCGGCTCCGGCGGCGAGCGCCGCGAGCGTGGGCGAAATCAGCGCGGAAACGATTAACGCCGAAATTGACATCTTCCTGAACATCGTCCTGAAAAACTGGGGACGTCTGAACACGGAAGTCAAGGGGCAAGTCGCCGGTAGCGTGGCTTACGCGGCGGAAGAATGCGACGAATGTTGCTAAAAATTTTAGTCGGGGAATAGCGCAGTTTGGCTAGCGCGCGTCGTTCGGGACGACGAGGTCGCAGGTTCAAATCCTGTTTCCCCGACCAATTTTATCGGTCGCCACGCTTGTCGTCAGAGAGCGTGGCGTTTTTAATTCCCCGCTACGGAGGGATGGCAACCGCGACGCTCTATCAGCGGTTGACGGGGTGTTTTTTCTAATAACTCCGACAGGTCGCCCTTTCAGCGCGGACCGTCGGAATAAATTAGCAAAATCGCGCAACACGAGTTAATAAGATTCGCCGGTCCCGCGTCCGTCTTGTTATGCGCCAAGCGTTTCATATAAATTGCGACGTGATTCTTTTTCGCGTGGCGGCGAGGGCAAATTTTTGTTTGGGAGAAGATATGGAAAACTTGAAAAATTCCGTCGATTTGGCGGCGGTGTTGTTGTCCGACGAGATGGACATTGAGAAGGTCTTGCGCGCCGCGCATTTGGCGCGGCAGTTTCACAACGTTTATCTGCAAGCGAAACGCGATTTCGACGGCGTGAAAAACGCCGTTAAAAATCCCAAAGACGCGCGGCTCGCCGCCGGTTATTGGATTATCGGCAACGCCGACGAAGCCGCCGCGCACGCCAAAAACGACAAGACCGGCGTCGGGCAAATTATTTTGGGGCTGATTGCCGAAAACGACGGCAATTACGCCGCGGCGTTGATTTGTTACGACCAAGCCGCGCCCGCCCAGCGCTTCGCCGATTTGCTGAAAGTCGGCATTTTGCGGCGTCTCGGCAAACTCGACGAAGCGAACAAAGCCGTCGCCAAACTCGAACGCGAACTCGGCGACCAAGCCGAATTGCACTATCAAAAAGGGCGATGTCTCGAAGCCGCCGGCAAAATCGGCGCGGCGCTCGCGGCGTTCGACCAGGCGTTGACCTACGCGCCGCAACACGCCGAAAGTTTGTTTCACGCCGGACGCCTGCTCGACTTGCGCGGCGACGAATTGACCGCGATTAAGTATTACGAAAAAATCGGTCCCGCCGCCGGCGAGACCTACACCAACGCCTTGCTCAATTTGGCGACGCTTTACGAAGACCTCAATCGCGCCAACGACGCGATGCAATGTTGCCAAATGTTGTTGCGGCAAAATCCGACGAACAAGCGCGCGCGGCTGATTGTCGATTCGATTTCCGCGGCGGCGGGGATGTATTATTCGCCGGAAGAAACCAAGCAGTCGGAAAAATTGGAAGCGATTTTGCGCGTGCCGGTAACCGATTTCGAGTTGTCGGTGCGTAGCCGCAACTGCCTCGCCAAGATGAATATCCGCACGCTCGGCGACTTGGTCAAACGCACGGAAAACGAATTGCTGGCGTATAAAAATTTCGGCGAAACGAGTTTGCGCGAAATTCGCGACATTCTCAATTCGCGCAATTTGCGCTTGGGGATGTTGCGCGAAGACGCCGCGACGCGCGCCGCGTATAACCGCTCGCAAGTGCGGCAACACGACGAACTGTTGGCGAAGACGATTGACTTTTTGGAATTGTCGGTGCGTAGCCGGAAATGTATGGACCGCTTGGGCATTCGCACCGTCGGGCAACTGTGCGACAAAACCGAAACGTCGCTCGAAAACGCCAAGAATTTCGGGCGCGTCTCGCTCAATGAAATCAAAAAACGGTTGCAGGAATTTAACTTGTCGTTGCGACCGGAAGATTAGAGATTTCAATTAAAAATTAAAAATTAAAAATTTTGGATTGAGTTTTAAAAATGGCGCGAAGCGAATTTGATAATCAAACTCCACAATTTTTAATTTTTAATTTGTAATTTTTAATTAAAATTCTCGCCCCTGCCAAAAATTACTTTCCCCGCGGGAATCTCAATGCCAACCGCCGTCCTTTTGCCTAACGAGGTGCAATCCGGCTTGCCGACGACCGCGGCGGCGGCGGAAAGTTCCGTCGTGGAGTTGGACGGCGATTTGCTTCTTGACGCGCCGGAGGCGGGAACCAAAACGCCGGTGTTGATTGTCGGTCAGCGGCTTGATTGGTTTGACGAATTTATCGCCGCCGCGCCGCAGGAAAATTTCAGCGTGCAGACGTTTAGCGAAACGTGGCTGGCGCAACGCTATTTGATGGAGCATCGGGAAATCGAAGCGGCGCTGTTGGGTTTGCCGTTAGCGGGCGCGACCGATTTGGCGACGTGGATAAAAATCAAATATCCGTCGATGGCGGTGGTGGTGGTGGACTACGAAATTATGCCGGACGACTTGCTGATGTCGTATCTGAACAACGGCGCGTCGGCTATTTTTCGCTATCACACGCCGGTTCACGAGCTGGTCGGCAATTTGCGCGGCATCATCAAAAAACAGCAAAACGTCGGCAACGACCATATTTTGGCGGTCGAAGCCGGTTTGCCGGCGCAAAATTGGGTGGAAATGACGATGCTCTCCAAAGAGGAATACTTGGGGCGCGTCCAGCGGTTCAGCGAGCAGTTATTGCGGCGTCATTTGTCGCCGGAAGCGGTAAATTCGCTGTGTATGGCGCTCGAAGAATTCGGGCGCAACGCGATGGAATGGGGCAACAAATTCGACGCCCAAAAAAGAATAACGTTGCGCTACGTGATTTTGGAAACGGAAATTTTAATGGTGTTTATCGACGAAGGCGAAGGGTTTGACTGGTTGGCGAAAATCGACCACGACCCGACGAAAAATCTGAAAGAGCATTTGAAAAATCGCAAAGACGCGAACAAACGTCCCGGCGGCTTCGGAATGTTTATGATGCGCAAAATGATGGACGAAGTGTTCTACAACGCCAAGGGCAACGTGTGCGTGATGAAAAAAAAATTCAACCGCGCCGATTCTCGAGAAACGCCGACTTCATAAAAACAAGAGAAAGAGCGTATCCACGAATTAACACGACCTGATTAAGCGTATCTGAGGAAACCGGTTTAATGCGCCGCTTTTTATTTATCGCCATAATAATGCCGGCGTTTTTGACCGCTTGCGCCGAATTGACCGCGCCGCCCCCGATTTCGACAATTGCGACCGGCGCACCCACTGCGCCGTTTAGCGACTGGGCGGGCGCGGCGGAAATTATTTTCGCCAAAGTCAACGAATTGCGGCAAAAACAAGGCGTGGCGCCGCTCCAAAAAGACGAGCGGCTACAACAAATCGCGACGGCGTATGCGCGGGAGTTGGCGGCGCGCGGCGAATTGTCGCATTTCGACCGCGACCGGAGAACGTTAGCCGACCGGCTAAAAAGCGCGGATATTAACGATTGGCGGGCGGCGGGCGAGAATTTGGCGCGCCTCAGTTGCGCCGGTTTCGTTGCGGCGGACGTGGTTAAAAGTTGGAATTTATCCAAGGCGCACAACGACGCGATGACGGACAGAATATATCGCCGCTCCGGTCTCGGTTACGCCGTCGATGCCGCCCGCGTCAACGTTTATTGGGCGCAGGTTTTCGCGGATTAAAAATTCGGCAACTAAATTTAGAACGGTTCGGAAACTGCTAAAAGCAAAAAAGCGGATTTTGCCCGCTATTCGGTGCAAGTTCCATTCAATTGCCACGCCTTTTAAGGCGTGGTCGGCGGTCTAAAAAAAAGGGCTTTAGCCCAAATAAACCTTTCGGCTAAAGCCGGTTATTTTTCAACGCTAACCACGCCCTAAAGGGCGTGGCAATTGAATAGAGCAATTTGGCAATCATTCTAAATCACAAATTCTCAATCAGCGCGTCGGCGAATTCACTGCATTTCAATTTCGTCGCGCCGGGCATCAGCCGCTCGAAATCGTAAGTAACCCGCTTTTGCTCAATCGTGTTGCCGATGGCGTTGACGAGCAATTCCGCCGCTTCGTTCCAGCCCATATAGGTCAGCATCATTTCGCCGGACAGAATGACCGACGACGGATTGACCATATCTTTGCCGGCGTATTTCGGCGCCGTGCCGTGCGTCGCCTCAAAAATGCCGATGCCGGTGTCGTAGTTGATGTTGCCGCCCGGCGCGATGCCGATGCCGCCGACCTGCGCCGCCAGCGCGTCCGAAATGTAGTCGCCGTTCAGGTTCAGCGTCGCGATGACCGCATACTCCGCCGGACGCAATAAAATTTGTTGCAAAAAAGCGTCGGCAATCACGTCTTTGACGACGATTTCGCGTCCGTCGATTTTTATCGCTTGCCACGGTCCGCCTTGATAATCGGTCGCGCCGAATTCTTTTTTGGCGAGCGCGTAGCCCCAGTCGCGAAACGCGCCCTCGGTGTATTTCATAATGTTGCCTTTGTGGACGAGCGTTACGCTGGGGAGTCGCCGGTCGATGGCGTATTTAATCGCGGCGCGGACGAGGCGCTCGGTGCCGTCGCGCGACACCGGTTTGACGCCGACGCCGGCGGTCGCCGGAAAGCGGATTTTCGCGTAGCGCGGCGGGAAATTTTCTTTGATGAACGCCAGCAATTTTTCGGTGTCCGGCTCGCCGGCGGCAAATTCAATGCCGGCGTAAATGTCTTCGGTGTTTTCGCGGAAGATGACCATATCGACTTTTTCCGGCGCTTTGACCGGCGTCGGCACGCCGGCGAAATACTTGACCGGTCGCAGGCAAACATACAGGTCGAGCAGTTGCCGCAACGCGACGTTAATCGAACGAATCCCGCCGCCGACGGGCGTGGTCAGCGGTCCTTTGAGACCGACTAAATACTCGCGAAACGCCGCGACGGTCGCGTCGGGCAACCACTCGCCGGTTTGCTGAAACGCTTTTTCACCGGCGAAAACCTCGCGCCATTCGATTTGCCGCTCGCCGCGATACGCTTTCCGCACCGCCGCGTCAAGCACCCGCGCGGACGCCGCCCAAATATCGGGACCGGTGCCGTCGCCCTCGATAAACGGAATAATCGGATTATTCGGCACAACCAACTTGCCGTCCGCCATTTTAATTTTGTCGCCCATAACGCGCTCCTCGCCGATTAACAATTAACAATTAACAATTAAAAATTAAAAATTGTAGATTCTGGTTTAGATTCTAACCTCGTCCGCCGCCATTGCAATTAGAGAGCAGAGTTTAGAGTTGAGAGTTGAGAGTTTAGCAGTGGTTGCGCTTCGCGCGTCTTAAAAATAAAAACTCCACTCTCTAAACTCTAAACTTTCAACTTTCAACTTTCAACTTTCAACTCTCAACTCTCAACTCTCAACTCTGAACTCTAAACCAAGGAACCTCGATGCCCGCTTTCTTCGATTCGCACTGTCATTTGCAAGACGCGCGTTTTGACGCCGACCGCGACGCGGTGGTCGAGCGGGCGGGCGAGACGCGGATGTTGGTCGTCGGCTCCAATTTGCCGTCGTCGCGCCGCGGCGCCGAACTGACATTGCAATATAAAAACGTCTATGCCGCCGTCGGCGTCCATCCGACCGAAACTTTCGGCGACGCCGACCTCGCCGCGCTGAAAGAACTCGCCGCCGAATTTCCGCGCGTCGTCGCCGTCGGCGAAACCGGTTTGGATTATCATCACGAGCCGTTTGCCGCCGCGACGCAACGCCGCGCGTTTTTGGCGCATTTGGCATTGGCGCGGGAATTAAATTTGCCGGTCGTGTTGCACGCCCGCGACGCGGCGGCGGAGGTCTTGGACTTGGTCGCGCCGTTTATGCAGAGCGGCGGACGCGCGGTTTGGCACTGTTATTCCGCGCCGAAAAAACAACTGCCCGCGTTGACGGCGCGGGCGCTCTCGCTGAATTTGTATCTCGGCGTCAGCGCGATGATTACTTACGAAGAGCAACGCGCTTTGCGCGAGCAAATCAAACAAATTCCCGACCGGCATTTGTTGCTCGACACCGACTCGCCGTATCTATTGCCGCGCCCGCGCACCGCCGACCGCAACGAACCGGCGAACTGCCGGCGAATTGCGGCGGCGCTCGCCGAAATTCGCGGCGTAACGGTCGCCGACATCGCGCGCATCACGACGCGCAACGCCGAGGAATTTTTGGGCTTGGACGCGCCCGCCGCGCCGTCCGTCGTCTATCCGATTCGCGACGCGCTCTATATCAATCTCACCTCGCGGTGCAACAACGCCTGCGTTTTTTGCGCGCGCAACCAAAGTTACACGGTCAAGGGGCATAACCTCGCGCTGGCGAATGAACCGGCGGCGGCGGAAGTTATCGCGGCAATCGGCGACGGCGGCGATTATCGCGAAATCGTTTTTTGCGGTTTCGGCGAGCCGACGATGCGCTTGGACGAATTAAAACAGGTGGCGCGTTACGCGAAAGCCCTCGGCAAGCCGACGCGGTTGAACACCAACGGTTTGGCGGATTTGCAATACGGGCGGGAAATCGCGGCGGAGTTGGTCGGGCTGATTGACGCGGTAAGTATTTCGTTGAACGCGACGACGGCGGCGCAATATCAGGCGCTCTGTCAAAGCAGTTTCGGCGAGCGGGCGTTCGGCGCGTTGCAAAATTTTGCGCGGGCGTGCTTGCGGCACGGAATCGCGACAACGCTGACGGTGGTCGAAATGCCGGACCTCGACCTCGCCGCCGCGAAAAAAATCGCCGACGAAATCGGCGCGAATTTCCGCGTCCGCAGTTGCGTGGATGCGGGGTGAGCAATTTACAATTAACAATTAAGAGCATTTTGCCTAACTATAAGGTCAAGGCGGTTGCTCTTAATTGTGAATTGTTAATTGTAAATTGTTAATTATCTCTTCCGCCTCTTCCGCCAAACACAAATCCACGCCTAACGCCGCCACCCGCTCGCGCCATTCCGCGCTCAACAGCGGCGCCAATTTTACCGCGTCTTTTTCCGTAATCACCGGCAACCACTCGCGGCTGAACGGCGTTAGCCGCGCGATAAAATCCGCGGCGCGATATTGATGATGGTCGGAGAGTTCGACCGTCGCGGCGAGGTCGGCGCCGAGAGTTTTTAGCGTCGCCGCGAAACGGTCGGGACGCCCGATGCCGCTGACGGCAATCACTTTTTGCTCGCGCAGAAATTCTAACGGCAACGATTTTTCCGCCAGCGTGGTCAAACGCGCCGGCCGGTGCGCGGCGGTCAAAACCGGCGTTTGCGGCAGACGCTCGCGCAGTCGCGCTTGCAGAGCGTCCAATTGCGCGGGCGCAACTTGGTCGGCGCGGGTCAGCACGACGAGGTCGGCGCGCGCCAACGCCGCGGGAAATTCCCGCAACATTCCCGCCGGTAGCGGCAAGCCGCCGCCCCACGGACAAGTCGCGTCCAACAAGACAATGTCAACATCGCGAAGCAAACGCTGATGTTGAAAACCGTCGTCCAAAACCAGAATATCCGCGCCGTCCGCGACCGCCGCCGCCGCGCTCGCGACGCGGTCTTTTTGCGCGTAAATTTTCAGCGCGGGAATTAACCGGCGGTATAACAACGCTTCGTCCGCCTGTTCCGGCGCGTCCGCGCCGTAGCCGCGCAACAACAACGCCGGCGTCCGCCCGCCCGCGATGAGTTTTCGCAACAGCCACACCGCGAACGGCGTTTTGCCGGTGCCGCCCGCCGTGAGATTGCCGACGCTGACGACCGGCGCCGCCGCGCGATAACGCGCATACCAATTATGTTGATACAGGTAACTGCGCCCCCAGCCGGCGAGACCGTATAAGTAGCCCGCGGGCGAGAGCGCCGCGCGAAGAATTTGGGCGCCGCAACCGCCGCGCCGTCCTTCAAGCCACGCGCGCGCAACGACGGAAAATGAGGAGTTAAGCATAGAGTTTAGAGTTTAGAGTTGAAAGTTGAAAGTTGAAAGTTAAGCGAAGGTTGCGCTTCGCGCATTATTAACCCGTGTTACGCGATTTTGATAATCATTCCGACAGTCGCGCTGAAAGCGCGTCATATATCAGCCCAGGGTAAGCGGCGACGTTCTATCAGCCGCGCCACCCTGGGTAAAAATGGCGCGAAGCGCCAACCGAAATTGGACGGTTCGCCGCGTTTTGGCGAACCGCTCTCGCCGCCGGAGGCGGCGTTTACCGCCGCAAACCGCGCGGCGGAACTGTCGGATGGTTCGCTTCGCGAACCGCTACCCAGGGTTGCGGCACGGTAGAGCGTGTGCCTTACCCTGGGCTAATATATTCCGCCCTTTCAGGGCGACTGTCGGAGTTTTTTCAATTTCTTCGTTGCAATAGCATCGACTACTAACCGCGTAACACGAGTTATTAAAAAATAACTCCACCGCTCAACTCTCAACTCTCAACTCTTAACTCTAAACTCTCAACTTCCCGCCTTTGGCGGAAAATAAATTCATTTTTCCGCCGAGCGTGATACTGCCGGCGCAGTATTGCCGGACGCCACCCGGCAGGACGGTCGTGAACGGGCGGTGAATGTGTCCGCATAAGTAGGCGGAAATTTCGGCGGCGGATAACCACTCCAAGACCGCTTCGCCGCCGTTTAAGCGCGTGACTGCCGGCAAAAAATTATTGGCGGCGTCGCGTAGCGGAAAATGTCCGGCGGCGACGCGCGTCTGCGCCGGAGCGGGCGGCAACGCCCGCCACGCCGTCTTTAATTCGTCCAACGCCGCCGCTTCGCCCCACGCTTGGCACAACGGCACGACCCGCGCCCCGTCCACCGGCAATAAGTCGATGTCGCCGATGCGCAACGGCTTGCCGTCCCAACGTAAATCCAAACTGAGTTCCCGCCGCAACGCCGCGAAATTCGCCGCCGGCGCGGGATGAAAATAAAAATCGTGATTGCCGGCGATGAGCAACGCCGGAATTTGGGCGCGGCGGAGCGGCGCCATTTGGTCGAGAAAAAACGCAAAATCGACGGCGCGTCCGCATTGCGTCAGGTCGCCGGTGATAATCACAAAATCGGCGCGGGCGGCGATAATCGCGGTTAATGCCGCCGCTAAATTTTCGCCGCGCTGTTGCCGCCGCCGCCGCCAAAACCAATTCGCCAGCGCCAGCGCGGAGCGCGGACGCCAACCGCAGTGCCACTCGCGCCACGCGAACGGCGCGACTAAATGCGGGTCGGACAGATGGGCGAAAAGGGACATTGGTTAACTCCAATTAACAATTAACAATGAACAATTAAAAATGGCGGAGTTTTGATTGGCAAAGTCGCAAGCGCGATTTGATAAAAGTTTGTTGCCAAACGCGGTTGCTCTATTCAATTGCCACGCCTTTTAAGGCGTGGTGGGCGGTCAAAAAAAGAAAGGGCTTTAGCCCAAAGAAAACCATTCGGCTAAAGCCGGTCATTTTTCAACGCTGACCACGCGCTAAAGCGCGTGGCAATTGAATAGAGCAACCGCTTCCTTTCACTCGTGTCCGCCGTGCGAAAAAATAAATTAGGAAACAAGCATATTATTATGCAACTGCCACGCGCTTGCGCACGTGGCAATTGCCAACCGCCATTGTTAATTGTCAATTTAACCCTACCCGCCAATCAGCGACAGCGCGCTTTGCGGCAACTGGTTGGCTTGCGCCAACATCGACGTGCCGGCTTGCACCAACACTTGGTTCTTGGTGAACTTCGTCGATTCCGTCGCCATATCGGTGTCGCGAATGTAACTCTCGGTTTCGGTGATTTTCTGGAACGCCACCTGTAAATTGTTCGCGTTGGTTTCCAGCATATTCGCCTGAAACGCGCCGATATTCGCCCGCAACGACGACACGTCCTCAATCGCCTTGGTTACAATCGCCATCGCTTTCACCGAGTCCACCGCCAGCGACGCCTGTCCGCCCGACATCATATCTTGAATCGCCAGATATTTGTTCGACGGAAAATTGTTGCCGAAGTAGTCGTAGAAATTCATCTTGCCCAAAAACGGCGCGGTAATGTCTTTTATCGAGTAAATCGTCCGGTTTTGGTCGCCCGCGCCTTCGCCGAGTTGGAACTGCATCCCGCCGGTGAAATTCTTAATCATTTCCGTCGTCGAGTGGAGCGCGTTGACTTCTTGGTTGCGCGTGTTGCCGAACACCGCCGCTTTCGTCGCCAACGAGCCGTCGGTGTAACCGGCGCTGGCGAGCGTCGTGTTGCCGACTTCGCCGGCGTTGAACGCGATGTCCGCGGTGCTGTCGAGATTAGTCAGCGTGCCGGCGATGCCGTTTAACTCGACGCGCTGACCGTTCAGCGCCAAGACCGCGTTGCTTCCGTAAGTGGTCCACTCGGCGCCGCTGACGCCCGCGTCCACCACGTGCGGCTTGTTGTCGCTGTCGTAGCGCGTCCAGACCGCGCCTTGCGAGGCGTTGATTTTAACAAACTGGTCGGCGCCGTATTCCGCCGCGCTAATCCGCAAGCCCAGATTCTCAAACTTGACAATCGCGCTCTCAATGTTGAAACCGTTCGCCAAAGACGAGCAATCGCCGATGTTGATGACGCCATACAAGCCGGTGGTCAGAGGCGTGTCGCCGATACGCTCGGCGAAAATGCTGACGCTTTGCGGACCGACGACATCCTTCACGTTAAATTTATCGCTCCGCGCGACTAAATCCTGGTCGCGCATCTGCGCGTCGCGATAGACCCAAATCTGACTCGACTGTCCGACGGTGCTGATTTCCGCCTTAATGTAGAGTTGTCCGGTTTCACTGGTGTTGTAGCCGAGTTGCACGCCGCTGAAATACGAATTATTGACGTTGACGTCGCCGGCGGCGGTGCCGAGCGCGTAAGCCAATCCTTGAAAATTCACCGAATCGGCGCCGCTTGACGCGCCGTCGGTGGCGTTGGTGTCGAGCGCCATTGAACCGAGTTGCAACACCGTGGTCGAACCGGCTTTGAACTTGCTCATATCTTCGCCGAAAGTCAATTGCATATTGGCGATGCCGGAATTGTTGACGGCGCTGACCACCGAGTCGCCGCCGCTGGATTGGATGTCGCCGGAGCCGACTTTCATCGACATTGCCGCGTCCTTGTAAATTTCGTATTTATTGTCGGTAACCATTTTCAAATACATCCGCCCGTTGCCGTCAAGGTTGGTGCCGATTTGAAATTGCGTTACCGCCTCGAAACCGTCGGTTTGCCCGCCCGCCAAACTTTTGAACATACTCTCGGAAATCACTTCGCCGGAACCGGTGTTGTAATACGAACCGGCGGTGCCGACCGAACTGATGTCGATGACATTCACGCCGACGCCGGCGCCTAAAATGTTGCCGTCGCGGTCGGCGTTAAAGGCGCGAATCGCCGAGCCGTCCGAGTCGACGGCGGCGAGAAACGCCTTGCCGGCTTCGACGGCGGCGGTGTCGGCGTTGCTCGCGTCCGCCGATACTTTAACGCCGTCGGTAATCGCGAACGCTTCGTGCGCCATTACGCCGCTGTCGAAAATCAGATTCGCCTTGACGCCGGTCGAGTCCTTGACGCTGTTGATGGCGGTCGCCATTTCGCCGAGATGCGTGCCTTTGGCGAACGTCAAATAGCGCGAGCCGTTGTTGCCGGTCAGCGTGAACGCCTGGTCTTTCGTCAGCGAATAAGCGTCATACGCGGCGACGCCGTCGGTGCCGGAGCCGGTGTAGCCATAGACCTGCGTGGCTTCGGCGCCGGGCGTTTGCGCCGTGATTTCAAAATACGCCTTTTTCGCCGAATTTTGATTGTCCGTGCCGTCGGCGTTTTTGCCCGAAAAATTGATGTTTAACTGAAAATCCTGCCGCTTGAAAATTTGCAACACGCTGGTCAGCCCTTTGTCAATCAGCGGCATATCCTTCGAGTCCTTGACGAGGACGCTGGTGTCGTAATTGATTTGCTTGTTGCCGTTCAGCAAATTTTCGTTGGAAAAAGTCGTGGTGCGGGCGATGCGGTCGAGCGTCTGAATGGAACTGTCAACCTCCGCTTGGTCGGCGGCGATTTGGTCGGAACTGGTGATGCCGTCGTTCGCCGCGTGAATCGCGAGTTGCCGCATCTTCGTCAGGATGTTGTTCATTTCGTTGAGCGCGCCTTCGGCGATGCCGAGCACGTTGTTGGCTTCCTGCGTGTTTTGGATGGCGCGGGCGATGCCGTTGGTTTGCGAGCGCAACAATTCGCTGATGACCAAGCCGGACGGGTCGTCGGCGCCTTTGTTGATTTTGTAGCCGGTCGAGAGTTTTTCCAATGAGCCGCTTAACGAAGCGTTGCTTTGGTTAAGCGTGCGTTGAACGCCAATCGCGTTCAAGTTGTGGGCAATTGCCATAGCCATAATGAGTTCTCCTTTTTTTTGCGGCGCGGACGCCGCGGGACGAGACACGATGCGTAATTTTTGGCGCGTAAAACGAAACTACACTCCTTTCCGTCGAGTAAGAAAATCCGGTAACCATTACGCTTGTTGCGGCGTCCATCCCTGAACCCGCGAAAGTTATCGGAGGCGCCGGCGCGGGCTTAACGAAAAGCGAAAAAAATTTTCTTGCAAAAAAAATTTGCGAAATTCGGGGCGGGGAATGCGAGGAAAAGCGGCGGAAAGGGGCGGGAATTAAAAAAATCCCCGCGCCGGCGGGCGCGGAGAAAATAATTATTTCCGATTTTATTGCTCGGCAACAACCGTTATCATTGTCATCTGACTTATCGCTACGTGGCGTGCTGGACTTTTACCAAGGGAACCATTGACATCGAGGTGTATTATGTCGGCAGTCGTAACCCATATTGAAATCGCGTTGTCCGGCGCGGCGACCGACCTCGCCGAACTGTTGACTTTTTTGCGCCAAAAATTTCAAGTGGAAATTTTGACGCGGGAAGCGCCGAAAAATCGCGGCGCGAAAACGACGCCGGCGCTCGCCGACGACGAGTTGATAAACTTGCGCGACACCGCTTTTTGGCAAGCGACCACGCCGGGGAAATTGCTTGCCGGCTATCGCTTGAAACATAATTTGACGCAAAAACAACTGTCCGCGAAATGCGGCATCGGACAGACGATACTAAGCGCCTATGAAACCGGCAAACGTCCGCTCACGCCCAAAGCCGCGATAAAAATCGGTCGCGCCCTCAACGAAGATTTCACGAAATTCCAACCAACGTAGCCGCGACGAGAGAGCGTGTCGCTTACTCGGGGGCGAATATATTTCGCCGCCCGCCGGCGGCTGTCGGGATTTATTCGCCGCGCCGGAACGCGAACGGCGGCGACGGGAAAGACGCTTGCAAACTCGATATATATATATATTCCGCACTTTTCCGCGTCTATCGTGAAAAGGAGAGTGCCGATGAAAACGAAATTTATGTTGGCGGTCGGGGCGTTGATTTTGGCGGCGGTAACTGTTTTCGTCGTGGTCCGGTCGCCCGAAGCGGGACGCGCGGACACGAAAATTACTATCGCGCAGTCGGGTGATTTTTATCTGTATGCCCCGCTGTATATCGCGGCGGACAACGGCATCTTTCAAAAAAACGGGTTGACCGTTTCCATTGTCAGCACCGGCGGCGACGAAAAAACGTGGGCGGCGGTTATCGCCAAAAGCGCGCAGTTCGGCGTGTCCGACCCGACCTTCATCGCGCTGGCGAGCCAACGCGGACAGCCCGGCAGGATTGTCGCCACCGTGGTCAACGGCGTCCCGTTCTGGGGGATTACCAAAAACGACGCCATTCCGGCAATCACGAAACCGGCGGAATTGTCCGGCTACACGGTGGCGACGTTTCCTTCGCCTTCGACCGCTTACACCCTACAAGCAAAAATGTTCGCGGACGGCGGCTTGCCGCCGAAAATTCGCGAAGGCGGTTGGGGGACGCTCCTCGCTTTGACCGAGACCAAGGAGGCGGATATTGCGTTGGAATTGGAGCCGAACGTCTCCCAAGCCGTCGTCGCGAGCGGATATAAGGTGGTTTATTCATTAGCGGATATTTACGGCGATTTCGCCATCACCGGCTTGGTCGCGGCGCCGGATTACATTAAGGAGAATCCGGCGACGGTTGCGGCTTGCGTGCAATCAATCAAAGAAGCGTTGGCGTTTATCCATAATAATCCGGCACAGACCGCCGAAATTTTAGCCCAACGTTTTCCCGAAATCAGAAAAGATATCGCGATAGAAGCGCTTCGCCGCGTCATTGCCGCCGGCGTTATCCCCCAAACGCCCGTAACCACGGAGCAGGCGTGGAAAAATGCGTTACAATTGCGTATTGATGCCGGGGAAATAAAAGAAACATCAAATGTGATGGAATTTGTTGATAATACGTTTGCTCAATAAGAGGAAAGGAGTGTTTTTATATGAATATATTCGAGAACGTTTGCAATTCGCTTTCCGCCTCTTTTAGCAAACTAAAAAAGGGTTTGCGTAGAAAGAAAATTGTTATTTTAACGTCGCAATATCATGAACTCTATCTGCCGCTATATTATGCAACATGGATAGGGGAACTAAGTTGGTTTCACTGGTTTCGCCAGAGGGTCAATTTGCTACTAAAGCGCGTTGATATCCAGATTCGTGATATTAGCGAGTTCAGTCACGATTGCGGTGAAGATTTAGATGCTGCCGTTTATGAGGTGATGATGAATAATGGCGGGAGCGAGAACATTGACGGTCAAGATATTTATCTGACGATAACCGATCCGACGCAGATATTTAAAGCGAAATTGACGGAGAAGCATTTGCCCGCCGTCCTCGCTACCATTGTTACCAACGGCGGTTTTTGGGCAGTAGAACCTTACAAAAAAGATATTCCTCCCGATACTACCGATGATAAGGCAGTGAATAATGTGAAAACAAACATGGATACCATCGTGGAAAACTATAATTATATTCTCGCTTATGCAGAAGGGACAACCTCTTATCGGGTTGCCCAAGTGATTAAAGAATACGGGAAAAGTATAAAGGCAATTGAGATTAAAAAATTGAACGAAGATAAAAAAACTCATAAAATTGAGTTTGATGACACCGATATTCAGCAAACTATTGCCGTATCGCCGAATATCCTATCTATATTAGGGCAAGAAGCCAGCGACCATCTACGTAACGTAATGCATCTCAATCAGACAGGCAAATTTGATAATGTAATCTCCTGCGCCTTGATTGGTCGCTCCAACGTCGTAACCGAAGACGCATTCTTTGTCGGTTATATTGTAGGGGAAATTGAATACGCGGTCAAAAAAATACAAGAACTCAGCAACACCAAACGCGGCAAAGACGAATTGATAAAGTTTATGAAATATCTGTTAGACAGATATTACAAAAGGATGTCGGTGGCGGGTGGGACTACAAGCGAAAAAAGTACTGTGGCTGACGAAGCGATAATCAGATGCATAAATTATATGTGTAAGTACCAAACGACGCAAACAATGAATGGCGATGTTACCGTAGATAAATCGCGGTGGCAAAGTACTGCCCAACTGTGGTTTGAGATAAAAAATATCAAGTCGGAGCCCGAAAATCCCAAATCCAACGCGAATACAGTTATTACAAACTATTTTGAACACTGCATCTCCCCCTATGCCGACATCAAGAAACAGGGCGGTTATCGATATTACATGTATTTCTTTAGACAATTCCCCCTTTCTTTACAGTTATTACTCTCGATAGCAGGTTGGGCGCTACTTGGCATTATTCTTTGGCTTGTTTTTTTCAAAGAGTCATCAACAATGGTTTTCCTTACTATTATTTCATCTATTGCGATAGTTACGTTTCCTTTCATCGTGAAAAAAACGGAGTAATTAAAACTTATTTGTTCATCCGGTAGTCGCGCCGCCATGGAGTGAAACCCAATAAACGGACGAGGCGTTTGATTGGCGCAGAGTCATACGAACTAACGTAATTTTGCCTTCACAAATTTTAGGCGTAAAATTTCAATGTCGGTGGAGTGAAGAAGTGATACCTTATCTACCCCACAATTGATAGGGAGAAAATATGTGCCCCTTAAATCCTATCGATACGATAGACATCACGGTCGATGACCTAGCGAAATCCTACTCTAACGGTGGGCAAACGGAACAGATTTTTAAGGATTTGCAACTTGAGATAAAGAAAAAGAGTTTTGTCGCGATTCTCGGTCCCAGCGGGTGCGGTAAATCGACATTGCTCCGGCTGTTATCGCAAGCCGAAACGCCCGACCAAGGAACCGTTAAACTAAACGATGCCCACCGCAATAACCGGCGCGCGCACATTGAGCAAAAACCCGCCCTGCTCCCTTGGCGAACCGCGTTGCAAAACGCTTATATCGGCGGTGAAATCCGCATCGACCAAGACAAAAAATTTAGGGAAAATTACGCTAAAAATCTCAAAGAAGCGTTCCAAGAATTTCACCTAAAAGGATATGAGAACTATTATCCATCGCAACTTTCAGGCGGAATGCAACAGCGAGTGGCGGTTATTCGAGCATTACAAAGCGAGCCGGCTATTTTATTCTGTGATGAACCCTTTTCGGCGATTGATTTTGTTACTCGCTTAGAGTTGGACACGGTGTTTAAACAAAAATGCCGCGATTTGACCTGCACAACCGTTTTTGTAACGCATAATATCGACGAGGCAATTTTTCTGGCGGATAGAATTATCGTTTTTAATAAAGAACGTCCCTGTCGCATCGTCGCGGATATTCCCAACCCGCATTGGAGAAACTTTACCGACGCGGTTAAATCGCGGCTAACGCCGGAATTTAACGCCTTGTTTGAAAAAATATGGGGATACCTGCAATGATTGTTCGGACAAAACAACTAAAACTCCACGCCGGACGGGCGGCGTTTTTATTGATACTCCTCGGGTTATGGGAAGTATTAGCCGGTCAGAATGCCAA
Organism: Planctomycetota bacterium; assembly: GCA_031261425.1. Taxonomy (GTDB): domain Bacteria; phylum Planctomycetota; class SZUA-567; order SZUA-567; family SZUA-567; genus MS499-59. Next base: position 5,471 of record JAISJR010000089.1, on the reverse strand, counting down.
AGCGGATTTTTCAATTTCGCGCCCCTCGGTTGTCGCGAAGGAATTGATGATTCTATTTCGCGATTTAAGCATTTTTAAGGATATTGGCATAACGGGTTGGGAAGCATTGGCGGGCTTGCTTTTAGGGACGCTAATCGGGTCATCCTGCGGACTAATAACTTGGTTTTCAAAGTTCACCTCTAATTTACTAAAACCGTTTGTCGTTGCCTTAGGCGCGATGCCGGTTTTGGCGGTGGCGCCGCTAATGATTATCTGGTTTGGTATCGGGATTAATATGAAAATTGCGTTGGCGTGCCTCTCCACCGTTTTTGTGGCGTATGCGCAATCGGCAATTGGCGTCGATAAGGTTTCCCAAGAGTATTTGGATACGCTACGGGGTATGAACGCCTCGCGTTGGCAAATTTTTAAGATTGCGATTATCCCCGGCACCCTTGACTGGATATTTGGGGCAATGAAAACCAATACCGGACTTGCCTTATTAGGGGCGTTTATCGGGGAGTTTATCTCGTCAAATCAAGGGTTGGGGTATTTGATTTTACGCGCCGCCGGTCTCTACAATGTTCCGCGGGCTTTGGCGGTGGCGCTGTTAATTATCGCGCTTGCCCTGTTATTTGATTGGTTGGCAACTCTGGTGGAACGAAAAAGAAATTTTTTAATTGAGCGGTTATGTATTCCGAATGAGGTCTGGAAGAGTGCGTTAGTTTAATTTGCCGCGCTTCGCGTCCGTAAAAAAAGCCCGAATCCAACGGATTCGGGCTTATCTTAATTCTTGTTTTTAAATCTGTTCGAGTAACTGATACGATGCGCCGCTCTTAATAGCCCCACGCTTTAGCGTGGGGTAAAAGATGGATAAAAAAACATCGGCTTTAGCCGAATAAAAAATTTGGGTAAAGCCCTTTTCTTTTCTGATCGCCCACCACGCCTTAAAAGGCGTGGCAATTGAATAGAGCCACCGCGCGACCGAGTGTGTTTCCGAATCGGTCGCGCCCTCAACGAAGATTTCACGAAATTCCAACCAACCAAGTCGTAGCCGCGACGAGAGAGCGTGTCGCTGATGCGGGGCTACCGATAGGTCGCCCCGATGGGGCGTTTTAAGGAGGTGATTAAACAGGTCTAATCTATTTTTATCGCCGCCGATTAGTCAATTTCGGCTTAAATCACGATAAAAATTTTCGTGCGAACCGAGGTCGAGAAAAGTCAAATTTTCACCGTCAAGCCGATAGGCAATCAATATCTGCTGTTGGGAGAATTTAAATTTATGTACTCGTAGCCACGACAGATTACCGGTCTTCTTTTCGCCGATGTCAGGATTGTCAATGACGGTTTGCAACGCCCGATTGACCGCCGTCAATTTATTTGCCGGTAGTTTTTTGTAGGACTTTTTGAACCGGTTGCTTTGCCAGACGGTCATTTAACTATTCCTGAAAGCAAACGCGGAAATCTCGCCGCGTTCCATTTCCGCGTTGCCCGTCAACGCGCCTTTAATAAAAGACACCGGCAAATCGGGATTTTCCTCCGCGATTTTTCCCAACTGATACCAATATTCAATTTGTTTCGCGACGGAGCGCAAATTAAATTCAGCGTATCTCTGCGCGTCTTTCACCACCTCGTCGGACAATCTAACTGCCGTGGTCATAAGTTATCATCCTCTACTGAAACCGTAAGGGCGGGAGTTACCCGCCCCGCAATTGACTTTAACTTTTCGCCAACACCTTGCCGCCGGCGACGATGGCGTTCATCAATTTATAGACGAGGCGCGCGACCGTGTAATCGCTGGTCGGCAAATTCGGATTCGGGCAAAGTTCGACAATATCAATTCCCGCGATGCGGCGGCGCGTCGCCAAGCGGCGCAACAAACCCGTCAACTGCAACCACGTAAAGCCGCCCGGTTCGGGATTGCCGACGTTCGGCACCAAGCCCGTCGCCAACGCCGACAAATCGATGCTGACATACACCGGCGAACTCAACTCTTTCACCACGTCGTCCTGCCAGTGTTCGTCGCTGGCGTTGCGCAAATCCGAAGTGAAAAAGCAATCCACGCCGTTCTCGTCGTCGCTGATAAGGTCGAACGCCGCGCGGCTTAAACTGCGCACGCCGAGTTCCGCCAAATGAATGTTTTTGGTTTTGAGCGCGAGGACGCTACGCATCACGTTGAGGTTGTTTTCGCCGGCGTCCAATTCGTTTAAGTCGGCGTGCGCGTCGATGTGCAGGATGGATAATTCCTGCCGCTCGTCGCGGGCGCGGTCGGCGATGGCTTTAATCGCCGGATACGACACCGTGCCGTCGCCGCCCAAAACCACCGGCACCGCGACCGCCGTCAGCGCGGCGTTCACTTGTTCGACCAACCAGTTCGACAACGCGCTGTCGGACGGCGCGCTCGCCGGGTCAACGGTGTAAATGGCGTCCAGCGCCAACAGGTCGCGCCCAAATTCTTCGTCGAAACTTTCGAGATGCGCCGAGGCGTCGATGATGGCTTGCGGCGCGTTTTTTTGACCGGTGAGGTAAGTCGCGCCCGCTTCGCTCGGCGCCGGAATCACTGAAAACACCGCTTTGTCTAACGTCGCGTCGCTCGCGCCTAAAAATGCGGTTGCCATAGTTCACACTCCTTTTTTGTTTTGAATAGACAATAAAAAAACGAGTCCCGCCGGTTAGGGCGCGGACACGCGAATGGGACGGATTGTAAGATTTGCGAAGCAATTAACAATTAAAAAATTATAGAGTTGAGAGTTTAGAGTTAAGAGTTTAGCGGCGGATGCGCTTCGCGCGCCTTAAAAAATAAAACTCCGTCATCTAAACTCTTAACTCTCATCTTTCAACTCTAAACGGCTTTGACCCCGCCGTCGGGTTGGACTTCTTTCGGTTTGACGAACGGCATTAGGCGGCGCAAGCCGGCGCCGGTTTTTTCGAGGAGCGACTCGGCGTCGCGGTCGCGCAATTTTTTCAACACCGGCTGGTTGACCAAACACTCGCACAGCCATTCGCGCGCGAACGAGCCGTTTTGGATTTCTTCTAAAATTTCGCGCATCGCCTGCCGCGACGTTTCGTTGACGACGCGCGGTCCGCGCGTTTGCCCGCCGTATTCCGCCGTGTTGGAAACCGAATAATTCATATACGCCAAGCCGCCCTGATAGAACAAATCGACAATCAATTTCAATTCGTGCATCACCTCAAAATAGGCGATTTCCGGCTGATAACCGGCGTCCGTCAACGTCTTGTAACCGGCGCGAATCAACTCCGACGCGCCGCCGCACAACACCGCCTGCTCGCCGAACAAATCCGTTTCCGTCTCTTCCTTAAACGTCGTTTCGATAATGCCCGCGCGCGCGCCGCCGAGACCGAGCGCATACGCCAGCGCCAAGTCCTTCGCCCGCCCGCTCGGATTTTGGTGCACGGCGATTAAACAGGCGACGCCGCCGCCTTTTTCAAATTCACTGCGGACTAAATGTCCGGGACCTTTCGGCGCAATCATCGCCACGTCAACGTTGGCGGGCGGGACAATCTGCCCGAAATGAATGTTGAAGCCGTGCGCGAACAGCAACATTTTGCCGGCGGTCAAATGCGGGGCGAGGTCGTTTTTATAGACCCGCGCCTGCATTTCGTCGGGGAGCAAAATCATTATCACGTCGGCTTGTCGCGCGGCGTCGGCGGCGGAATACACGGTAAAGCCGTGTTCTTCGGCGAGACGCGCGTTGGCGCTACCGGCGCGGTTGGCGACGATAACCTTAAAGCCGCTGTCGCGGAGATTTTGCGCGTGCGCGTGCCCCTGCGAGCCGTAGCCGATAATCGCGATGGTTTTGTTTTGCAACAACTCGCGGTTGATGTCCTTTTCGTAATACATCGTAGCCATAGTTTTTCCCTTTTTGGGTTAGAGTGAAGAGTTTAGAGTTGAGAGTTTAGAGGTGGAGTTTTATTTTTAAGACGCGCGAAGCGCGCCCAAATGCTCAACTCTTAACTCTCAACTCTTAACTCTAAGTTTTCGCCGTCGCCGCCTTGCGTTCTTTGATTGCCATCAGGCAACTATACGGTATTCGCGGATTGCCGATGCCGCCGACGCGCTCGCTGTGGTCGTGAAAATCACTGCCGCCGCTGGCGAGCAGGTGATGCGCGCCGCAGTAATCCAACAATTGCCGCCGCAACTCCGGCGAATGGTGCGGATAATACGCCTCGACGCCCTGCACGCCGAGTTCGCGGAAATCGTCCAAACAATTCAATAAACCGCTCGGACCGGGGTGCGCCAAAATGCTCACGCCGCCCGCCGTCTTAATCAGTTCGACCGCCTCCGGCACCGACAGCCGTTCGCGCTCGACATACACCGGACCGTAATCGCCGAGATAACGCTCAAACGCCTCGCCGACGTTGGCCACGATTTTGCGCTTGACGAGCGCCCGCGCCAAATGCGGACGCCCCGGCGATTGCCGCTCGTCAACTTTGAGTTCGTCGTAATTGACGAGAATGCCGAGTTTGGCGAGTTTGGCGAGCATTTTATTCATTCGCTCGCCGCGGCTCTGCCGCAGATGCGCCAAGGTCGAAAGCAAATACGCTTCCGGCTCAAGCAACAAGCCGACGATGTGGGCTTCTTGGTGATTGCGATATTGGCAGGACAATTCGACGCCGCCGATGACTTCGATGCCTTTGTCGCGTCCGGCGGCGAGCGCCTCGGCGACCCCGTCCACCGTGTCGTGGTCGGTAAGCGCCACCGCCGACACGCCGCGCCATTGCGCCTCTTCGATGACTTCAAGAGGACGCAACACGCCGTCGGAGGCGGTGGAGTGAATATGCAGGTCGATACAGTCGGTCGGTTGCATTACTTTTTGAGTAGCCGGATAAGGTAAATCAACAAACACGCGCCCGCCACCGCCACGATAATCGCGGTAATCCACCAATTGATGATGAACGCGCCGATGTGCAACAGCGACAAAATCGCGTTGCCGAGAACCGCGCCGACAATGCCGATAACGATGTTGCGCACCAAGTTGTTGCTCGGTTCGTGCATCAGTTTGCTCGCGCCCCAGCCGGCGACCGCGCCGACAATCAACCAGATGATAAGCCCTTCCACAGTGAAAATCATAACTTTCCCCTTTTGGTTTAACCGATAAAAAACACCGGCGACACGCCGGTGAAAATAAGTTCGCGCGTCCATATCAATTGCCGCGCCTCAATGCGCGGCGCACCGAAAGCGGGGCATTATAGGCGATAATCGGCGGCGCGCCACTGTTATTTTTGTGAGAGGGAAAAGGGTAAAGGGAAGAGTGAAAAGGGGAAAGGGCGGGAAATTTCGACTCTAATTCTTAACCCCTCGCCCCTAATCCTTCTTTCAACTTTTCCCTCTTCCCTTTTCCCTAATCTCCCCCTTCATACCGCACGACGCGATTGCGTCCGGTTTCTTTGGCTTGGTAGAGCGCTTGGTCGGCGTTGAGGAAAATCTGCCGCGCCGATTCGTAGTTCGCCCCGACCTCGCAAATGCCGACGCT
>JAISJR010000024.1 GCA_031261425.1 Planctomycetota bacterium | reverse complement strand
GCTAATCGCGCTGAAAGCGCGGCGCATATTAGCCCAGGGTAAGCGGCGACGCTCTACCGCCGCGCCACCCTGGGTAAAAATGGCGCGAAGCGCCATCCGAAATTGGACGGTTCGCCGCGTTTTGGCGAACCGCTCTCGCCGCCGGAGGCGGCGTTTACCGCCGCAAACCGCGCGGCGGGACTGTCGGATGGTTGCTCCGCAACCTTTTACCCAGGGTTGCGGCACGGTAGAGCGTGTGCCTTACCCTGGGCTGATATGTTTCGCCCTTGCAGGGCGACTGTCGGAACTGATTATCAAAATCGCTTCGCGTCGTAATTCGTAATTTTTAATTGCCCTTCCCCTGCCCCTTTCCTTTATGTCCGACTGTCCGCCCGCCTCCGAGGTTGCCACGCCGCCGCCCGCGACGGACGCGGCGGACGCGACCGCCGAAATCGCCCGTCTGACCGCGGAAAACAAACAACTCGCTCTCGAAGTCAAAAAAAACAACCGCCTGCTCGTCAACCGCCGGCGCACGTTTGAAATTATCGAGCAGGAGTTTGACGCGCGCCTCGGACTGTTTGAAGCCCTGCTCAAAGAAAACGAACAGCAAAAACGTTTTTTGACGATGCTGATGCGCAATTCGGTCAATCTCGTCGCGTTGTTGGACAAAAATCTTCATCTCGTCTATGCGTCGGAAAATTTGCTGTCCGCGTTCGGCATCGTTACGCTCGACGCCGTCGCGAAAAAATCGCATTGGGATTTTTACCAAATGTTCGCCGACGCAGATTTCGCGCACGCAATGTTGCTGGCGCACGACGAAGTCGCCGACACCGGCAAACCGGCGACGCTCAATGTTTCGCTCGACCTCCGCCACGCCGGCAACGTCCGCAATTTCACCGCGCAAATCGCGCCGATGTTCGACCGCGACCAACATTTCGGCGGCGAACTCATCACCCTCGACGACAACACCGAAATCGTCAAAGCGCAAAAAGCGGCGGAAGACGCCAACCGCGCCAAGAGCCATTTCCTCGCTTCGATGAGCCACGAAATCCGCACGCCGATGAACGCGATTATCGGTTTGGGCAGTTTGATGCGCACCGACAATTTCGACGCGACCCAGCGGCAATACTTCGCCAACATCAAGACCTCCGCCGAAGGATTGTTGCAAATCATCAACGACATTTTGGATTTTTCCAAAATCGAAGCCGGCAAACTAACGCTGGCGCCGCGCGATTTCAACCTGCGCTTAATGTTCACCAACGTCATTTCGATGTTGCGTTTCGCCGCCGACGCGAAATCACTGACGCTTCGCCAACATCTCGCCGACGACGTGCCGCCGATGATTATCGCCGACGAAACGCGGGTGCGGCAAATCGTCGTCAACATCGCCAACAACGCCATCAAATACACCGCGTCCGGCAAGGTCGAGGTCTCGCTGACCAAAGCCCCGTCCGCCGACGTTCTCGTCCTCACCGTCGCGGACACCGGCATCGGCATCAAAAAAGAAAATCTGCCGCGCCTCTTCGGGCGCTTCCAACAGTTTGACCTTGAACGCAACCGCGGCGTGGTCGGCACTGGCTTGGGGTTGGCGATTACCAAGCAATTGGTCGAATTGATGAACGGCGACATCCGCGTCGAGAGCGAATACGAAAAAGGCACGACGGTAACCATCCGCCTGCCGTTCGTCGCGGTGTCGGCGACGCTCGCGCCGGCGACGAAAGCGATGCCGATTGTGCAGGCGCCGGACGCGAAAGTGCTGGTGGTTGACGACAATGAAATCAATTTGGTGGTGGCGACGGCGTTCTTGGAACAACACGGCATCGCCGCCGACACGGCGGTCTCCGGCGCGGAGAGCGTTGAAAAAGCCGCCGCCGCGTCTTACGATTTGATTTTTATGGACCAGATGATGCCGGAAATGGACGGCATCGAAGCGACGAAATTGATTCGGGCGCTCGGCGCGGACTATCAAAAAACGCCGATTATCGCGCTGACCGCCAACGCGATGAGCGGCGCGAAAGAAATGTTTATCGAAAACGGTATGGACGACTTTTTAGCCAAGCCGTTCGACGCGGACGAACTCAACGTCATCCTCAACCGGTATTTGCCGGCGAAAAAAATCAAGCCGGAAACGTAGCGTTAAAGAGCAATTAAAAATTACAAATTAAAAATTAAAAATTGCGGAGTTAATTATTAAAGTTGCGCGAAGCGAATCTGATAATCAAACGCCAGAATTTTTAATTTTTAATTTGTAATTTTTAATTGAAAAAGGTATCCGATGTTTTATTTATTCAAAGCCAAATACGCGCAAGCCACGGGAAAATTGCGGCGGTTTCTGTTGGCGTATCGCAAGCATTACCTGCCGCGCCAATTGGCGCGACGGCAGGGCGAGTGCCGCCGGTGCGGCGCGTGTTGCCGCTTGTTGTTCAAATGCCCGTTTTTGCAAATCCAAGCCGACGGCGCGACGCACTGCCGGATTCACCGGCGCAAACCCGGCAATTGCCAGATTTTCCCGATTAACGAAAAAGACCTCCGCGACCGCGACCTCTACGCGCCGGAAAGCAAATGCGGGTTTTATTTTGAGAATAAATAATTTTTTGTATTTCACGGAGGCGCGGAAGATACGGGAAAATACCGATTGGAAACGCTCTATTCAATTGCCACGCCCTTTAGGGCGTGGATAGCGTTTAGAAAATCACCGGCTTCAGCCGAATAAAAGAATTTGGGCTAAAGCCCTTTCTTTTTTTTCAACCGCCTACCCCACGCTAAAGCGTGGGGCTATTAACCGCCAACCGCGCAAATGGGGTTGACCGCGTAACACGAGTTATCTAATAATCCGCCGCCATTCGCCCCGACGGGGCAATGCGTAACAGCCCAGCCCAAAGGAAAATCAGTTCTATCGATTTTCCGGCGGGCTGGGTTAGCGTTGCCGGAAAAATATCGACGCTCTGTAAGAGCAATGGAATTTTCCGGCACTGCCCTTGCAGGGCGCCATATTTTTTTTGCCGTTTCGCCAACCCAGCCCGCCGCGAAAAATCAACACCGCTGATTTTTCGCTTTGGGCTGGGCTGTTATGCTCTGCCGCTTCGCGGCGTCCGGCGGAATTATTAAAATCACCACCCCGTCATCGCGACGATACCGCCGTCGCGATGCCACCCCTCCGTAGAGGGGAATTAAGCGGATATTTAACGTTTTCTCAACTCTCAACTCTCAACTCCAAACTCCGGTCTCCCGATGCGCATTTTCCTTTCCACCGGCGACATTTCCGGCGAACAGCACGCGGCGCGGTTAGTCCGCGAATTCGCGACGACCGCGCCCGACGTTAAATTTTCGGCGATGGGGAGCGCGCCGCTTCGCGCCGCCGGCGCGGAGGTCGTCGTCGATAATTCGGCGATAAAAGTGATGGGCTTCGTCGCCGTCGTCAAACATCTGCCCGCGATTTATGGCGCGTTCCAACAAGTCCTCGCGCATCTCGACGCGACGCGCCCCGACGCGGTGGTGTTGGTCGATTACCCCGGCTTCAATTTGCGCTTGGCGAAAGCGGTCAAAAAACGTTTTCCGTCAATGAAAGTGATTTACTACATCACGCCGCAAGTGTGGGCGTGGCACCAAAGCCGCGTCAAAATCATTCAACGCTACGTCGATTACTGTCTGTGCATTTTGCCGTTTGAGCCGGAATTTTTCGCGCGGCACGGCGTCCGCGCCGCCTACGTCGGCAGTCCGGTCGCCGACGCGACGCGGTCGATTGACCGGAGCGCCGTCAAAAAAATTTTGGGGTTGAGCGACGCGACGCGGCTGATTTCGCTTTTCCCCGGCAGTCGGCGCAAAGAATTGCAATATCTTTTGCCGCCGATGATTGACGCGGCACGGACGATTTACGAACAATTCGACGACATCGCGTTCGCGCTCGCGGCGGCGCCGGGCTACACGGCGGAAGACCTGCAAGCGTATTGCGCGATTCCGGGGTGGCTGACGGTGTTGGAAAACCGCAATTTGGAATTGTTGGCGGGCAGTTATTTTTGCTTCGCCAAAAGCGGGACGACGACGCTCGAAGCGGCGTTGCTGGGCTGTCCGCTGTTGGTGGCGTATCGCGGCGACTGGCTGTCGGCGAAAATCGCGCGCGCCATTTGGGCGCTTAATCCGCAAATCAAATATATTTCCCTGCCCAATTTAATCGGCGGCAAACCGGTGGTGCCGGAGTTGTTGCAAGAAGAATGCAACGGCGCGGAATTGGCGCGTCTGGCGCGCCTCCTCCTCAAAGACGAAGAGACCTACGAGGGTATGCGCCGCGACTTGCGGGTGATTAAGCATATCGTCGGCGACCAAAATTCCGCCGCCGTTACCGCCGCCGCGATACGGACTCAATTAAAAATTACAAATTAAAAATTAAAAATTTTGGTGTTTGATTTTCAAATTCGCTTCGCGAAATTTTGATAATTATTCCGCCATTTTTAATTTTTAATTTGTAATTTTTAATTGCTCTCAACTCTCAACTCTAAACTCTCAACTCTGAATATGAAAAACCCTCGCCCCGAATGGCTGACGATTCGCCTAAACCACGCCGACCCGTTGCCGGTGCGCGCCTGTTTGCGCGAGTTAAATCTGACGACCGTCTGCGCCGGCGCGCGGTGTCCGAACCGCGCCGAATGTTACGGCAACGGTCGCGCCACGTTTATGTTGATGGGTGAAATTTGCACGCGCCGGTGCCGCTATTGCGCGGTGCCGACCGGCGAAAAAAAAACTCCCCTGCCGCTCGACGACGACGAACCGCGACGGGTGGCGGCGGCGGCGGCGCGGCTGAAATTGCGTCATCTCGTCATCACCTCGGTAACGCGCGACGATTTGCCGGACGGCGGCGCGGCGCATTTCGCGCGGACGGTCGCCGCCGGTCGGGAAGCGGTGCCGGCGGCGACGATTGAAATTTTAACGCCGGATTTCGGCGGCGACGAAGCGGCGTGGCGGGTGGCGGCGGCGAGTTTGCCGGCGGTCTATAATCACAACGTCGAAACGGTCGCGCGGCTGTTTCCGCTCATTCGCCCGCAAGGCGATTTTGCGCGGAGCGTCCGTCAATTGGCGTGGGTCAAAAAAAATTCCCCGCGCCTGACGACGAAAAGCGGCTTGATGGTCGGATTAGGCGAAACCGCCGCCGAGGTTTTGGCGACGGCGCGAGAATTGCGGGCGGCGGGCGTGGACCTCATCACCGTCGGACAATACCTGCCGCCGACGGACAAACATTATCCGGCGCAACGCTACGTTACGCCGGACGAGTTTGCGCGGCTGCGCGAGGATTTGGTCGCGCTCGGCTTCGCCGCCGTCGCCGCCGCGCCGCTCGTGCGAAGCAGTTACCGCGCCGAGGAAACGTATGCGACCGTGCGGCGTTAAAACGCCAATGACGAACTCGTGTTACGCGGTCAACCCCAAGACGCGAATTTTTACGAACAAACAAAGAGAGATTTTTTGTCCACGAATTACACGAATTACACGAATTAAAAAGCCGGAAAACGGACAAAAAATTTGGAGAACGCACTAACCTTCGCTTCGCTCGGTTTCGGGTTAATTCGTCTAATTCGTGTTAAGTTCTTTTCGTGTTCATTCACGGCTTCTTTTTTCTTGCGCGTAACGTGAGTTTGTAATTCGGAATTTTTCTTCGTATTTTTTTTCGCGAAAATAATGCTATCATCGGCGAAAAATTTTGTCGTTTCTTGTCGGAGGTCTTTTTATGCGTTCGCAAGCCAAAGTAAATTCCGTGGTCGTTACGCTCGGCGCGATGGCGCTCGCGGTTTTCGTGATGAGTTTCTTCATGAATGCGACGCCGGTAGCGCCGGCGGAACAGGTTATGAGGAACGGAACTTTCGATTACGACAAGGTGTCGGCGACGCCGCCGGCGTTGATGTCCGCTTCGACCAAAGTGCGAATCGTCAGTTTTTTCGCGCTGGCGGTGTCGGGTTTGGTGTTGCTCGTTAATCGCCGCGGCGCCGGCAAGCGCGCCAAAACGGACGCGCTCTCGCGCGAGAATTTTATCGCGCGGATGGACCACGAAGTCCGCACGCCGCTGAACGCCATTATCGGAATGAGCGAACTGGCGCGGCGCGAATACGGCAAGCCGGAAGCCGCCGAATACATCGAAGGCATCCAGCGCGCCGGCGAAAATTTGTTCAACGTCCTCACCGACATCATCGACTACGCCAAAATCGAAGCGGGCGAAATCGCGTTGAAAAACACCGCCTACGAAACCGCGACGCTGATGAAAGAATCGCTCGCCGCCGTGCGCACCGAATTGTCCGAAAAAATGGTAACGCTGACCGAGAGCATCCCGCCGGCGTTACCGGGCGTGTTGGTCGGCGACTTTACCCGCGTGCGGCAAATCGTCGCCTGTTTGCTGTCCAACGCCGCGAAATACACCGACCGCGGCTTCGTCAAATTTTCCGTCAGCGGCAAGCGGTTGGAAGCCGGTAAAATTCAACTGCAATTCACCGTCGAAGACAGCGGCGTCGGCATTCGCCAGTCGGATTTGCCGCGCATTTTCGGCGACTTCGCGAAAATCGACAAACAACGCGAGCTGCGCTTCGCCGGCGCCGGTCTCGGTTTAGCCATCGCGCAACGGCTCTGCCGCGTCCTGGAAGGCGACCTGAAAGTCAAAAGCGAGTTCGGCAAGGGCTCGACCTTCACCGCCACGCTCGTCCAAAAAGTCGGGCGCTGGAAGCCGATGGGCAAAATGACGACGCACGTCGTGAGTAGCGTCAGTTCCCGTTATTCGTTCACGGCGCCGACGGCGCGGGTGTTGGTGGTGGACGATTTGCCGTCGAGTTTGGTCGTCGCCAAGGGTTTGTTGTCGCCGTATAAGGTGCAATTGACGACGTGCCGCTCCGGCGCCGAGTCGATTGAATTGGTGCAAAAACGGAAATTCGACTTGTTATTGGTTGACCAAATGATGCCGGAAATGGACGGCGTGGAAACGGTCAAGCGGATTCGCACGCAAATCGGTCAAAGCACGCGCCTGCCCAAAGACGGGAACGCGCCGGCGATTTTTTACGATAAACTGCCGATTGTGGCGATGACGGCGAACGCGATTGCCGGCGTGCGGGAAATGTTCCTGGCGAACGGCTTCGACGACTACGTGTCCAAACCGATTGAGATTTCCCTGCTCGACGCGGTGCTGAAAAAATGGCTCCCGGAAGACAAGCAAATCCCGACGGCGGAACTCCAAGTTGACGACACCGTCATCATCGAGAGCGAAATTAAAGAGTGAGGCGCGAGACGGTTGTTTTTTTAGCGGGTTTCAGTTCCTTTAAGCGGGCTGAAACCCGTTTTTTTAACCACGAGCGCCATTAGGGAGAACGCGATGAACGCCATCACTTTTGACGCGACAATCAACGCCGGAAAAAACGTTTGACCGTAAATTACAACGTAAAATATCCACCGGCGCGTGAAAAAGACAAAGATGAATCTTCCCGCTTGGCGGCGCGGGTTTGCGCCACTTTTTCCGTCGCGGTTTCGGTGCTGTCAGATAAAATGGCAAGGGGAAAATGCCGACGACGACGACGCGAAGCCCTCGCCGATGACAATTACTTGCGCGTCCGCCAACTGCTCGCCGTCAATCACGTGAAAATTACCGGTCTTTTCGCCTTGCTTGTCGTCAACCACCGCGCCGAACCGACGGGGTTGCCCGGCTCGAAACGAATGACTTTATTGTGGGCGTGTTTTTTCCGCAAAACGCGCGGTCAGATTTGTATGGCAGTCGTTTGATTTGCGTTCTTGCTTTTTGTCTTTACGGCGTGATTGCCGATTTGCTCGACCGCGATATTGAGGATTTGACTTTTCGCAATTACGGAAATCCCTGTCCAACTGTCCACGATGTAACGCAGTATATCATCGTCAATGCGCCGCGTGTTGTTGACGCGCTCAACGCCGTGCGCCCGTTTCGTCAAATCCGCAAATCGTTCATCTATGTCTTCGGGCTTACATTCCAACGCTTGCGCCAACTTAGTAATGTTGTCCACGCCAATTGCGTTACGCGCGGTTTCATATTGCGAAATCGTTTGCTGTTGAACTCCCGACCGTTTCGACAGTTCCTGTTGCGTCATTTTCCTGTCTAATCGCAGGCGTTTTAGCCGTTCGGCGATGATGATTACCCGCTTCATAAGCCGTCTCCTTTTTTTTGCAAAAATAAACATATTGCCACTTGCGCCTCACGCCAAATTTCTTACGCTATGTTAACCAGTTAATCGAGTTGGCGTAGAACGGTTATCAAGAGGCGATGGACGCCAAAGGGAGGAGGGAAATGCAATAACCCATCGGCAAAACTTAAATTATAAAAACTCAAATTATGGAACAGGCGGATTTGCCTGTTGAAAAAAAATTAGGTTTAGTTTTTGTTTTGGCGGCGGCATATTACCGTCGTATTTTTTCAAAAGGAAAAATATCATGGGACCGTTCGATAACCAGCAAAACCCCACCGGCAATCAATACCCGGAAATAGACGGCTTCACGGAAATAAAGCGTGGAAAAAAATTACCGGATGAATGTGCCGATGGATTTATGGATAACCGGCAAGAAGTAGAAATTGATGAGGATTAAAGAACCTGTTCGGTAACGCCATCTGCCGCCGCAAAAAAAATTCCATTTTGCGGCGGCATTTTTTTTTAACAATTTTCTGGAAGCAAAAAAATGTCTGACGAAAACGCTAACGACGAAGCAGGCGGCAACGCGCAAATCGGTTGCGGCTTCTTTGCGGCTTTGGTCTTGTTTGTGTTGTTGACGATAGTGATTTTGACCAATGAGAATCTATCGCTCCCCTTCGCGACACTGGGCGGTTTCGCCAAGTTTCTTCTGGTCGCCGGCGCGGCGGTGTTAGGCATTCCGTTCGGCGTTCTCGGTTATGTCATCGGCGGCAAAGTCCGCGAAGCGATTATCCCCGACGCCGTGTTCACGCAGGGCGTTGAAAACTTGATAAAAGCGAAAATTTTCTGGGCAATCGGACCGCAACTCATCGGCGCGGTCATCGGTCTTGGGTTGGGCAGTTTGCCCGCCGTGGCAATTGGGGCGCACGTCAACAAAGGGCGTGTTGCCGTGGTAGAAGCGGAGAAACGAAAAATAGCGGAAGAAACCGATAGAAAAGATACGGAGAAACGAAAAATGGCAGAAGAAGCCCAACGAAAAAAAATGGAAGCGGAAAAAATGAGGGATACAGAGAGACGAAAAATAGCAGAAGAAGCCGAACGAAAAAAAATGAAAGAGAAAAAAGAATATGAAAAAAAAACCGCGCAAGAATTGCTTGATATTTTACACGCCAAATAGCGGATATTTGGCTGTTTTCAACGGCTTGCCGCCACGACGGAAACACCGTGCGGCTGGCGGCGCTTTATGAGGAGGAAAGAAAATGTTTGTCGAAAAGGGTAAGGCGCGCGGAAAGTCATCGTTCTTAATTTTCATCGTTGCGCTGGTTTTTTCATCGGGCGTTCTGCTCTCCGCGGAAAATAACGTCGAAGCGATTTATGAGCGCGCCGAAAAAGGCGACGCCGAGGCGCAATATCAATTGGCGGTCGCCTACGCGGAAGGCAAAGGCATAGAAAAGGACGACCGCGAGGCGTTGGAATGGGCGCGTAAAGCGGCGGAACAGGGTAATGCCAACGCAATGTATTTAGCGAGTAAACTGGATCCTTCAAAACGAGAAAAATGGTTGCTTATGGCGGCGGAGCGAGGTCTCGCCGATGCGCAGCGTGAGTATGGGAATATGTATGATTCTCAGAATAGAGAACAGTGGTTGCGTAAGGCGGCAGAACAAGGGCATCTGAGGGCAAAATATGACCTTGCGCGTTATCTGTCGATCGAAAATGGACAGTATAATAGAGAAAGAAATAGAGAAAGAGAAGAGGAAACGGCAAAATTGTTTGTGGAATTGTTACGTCAGGCAGATGCAGGAAATAAGAATATCGAAGAGTTCGCGAATCGCTATACATTTATTGCCTATTTAACAGGGGAGGGTTTAGGGAATTATCTGGGAGAAATCGGTAAGCGTTATCTGGGAAATTATTACGCCGAAAAACATGATATTTATAATGCGATAGAATACTGGAAGAAAGCGGCAGACGGCTATAATCCGGACCCGGAGGCGATGTATAGAATAGGGCTTTGTTATCTTAAAGGCGTCGGCGTGCCGCAAAATAAACTTGAAGCGCGGAAATGGCTTAAACGCGCGGCGGAAGCGGGCGTTGACAGCGCCAAAAAAACATTGGAAGAAATGAAATAAACAACGGCGCGAGACAATTTGCCCCGCGCTTTTTTATTTGACCGGTTTAATGCCGCCAAACGCCGCAACGAATTATTCGCCGCGACGGGCGAGGAAATGTTTTGCTAAATTATTCCGCCGGTCGCGCTGAAAGCGCGGCGTATATTAGCCCAAGGTAAGGCGCGCGCTCTTTGCGCCGCCACCTTAGGTGGCGGGAAAGATTATATCGGGATATGCCGCTGACGGATTTTTTAACGGCGGCGGACAATTTCCGTAATCGCCAAAAGCATTCCTAATCACCAAACTTCGCCCCCCCCTAAAACTGCCGCCAGAGCCAGCGCAGGTAAAATGGCGCGCCCCAAGCCCGGAATTTCGTCGATGAGCATATCCACATCGTCGGCGTCCCCATCGTGAATGCGCGAGTTGAAAGCGCCACGCCGCCAACGGATAGTCCGCCCCAACCGGCAGAACCCGCGGAACAAAAATCCGAACATCGAATTACGCCGGAAGAAGCGTTGAAGTGTATCACCGAAGTGCGGGCGCGGCGAGAAGCGGCGGCGAAAGTCGTCGAAATCCCGCGCAAACACCCGTTGCCGCGCGTCCAAATCATCGAACGCGGTCAAGGCGCGTCGCGGTAATTTTCGGCGTTTTCTCCTATGGCGTAATGAGTATCATTAGCGTTGGTTATTGCCTTGATGTTCCGGCATCCCCAAGACCAAAACATCGAGCCGCGCCAACCACACCATCTAAACAGAATGAACAATGACGGACGACGAAAATAACGAAGAAATGAGTGTCGCAGAAATGGCGGCGCTTTATCGTGATGCCGAAATGCCGCGAATAGCGAGTTCATTAAACGATGCGCGGCAATCCGTGGAGTTGCTAATCGGCAAACCGCTGACCAATGAGCGGTTGGGAATAACGGCGGTAATATCGGGTAAATCGCTCCGAAAAATGACGCACGACGCCGGCACGGTGAAAAAATCCGCATCGCCGGAATTGCATACGCTCGCGGTGGCAAATATTGATGTTTTGTTTTCGCGGGCGCGATTCGATATGCCGCACGCCGACGCCAAAGAAAATCGCGATGTCAAACAAGTTCACCGGTTGGGCGGAATAATGAAGCGCGGCGCGGATTTTCACGCGGTCAAAATAACGGTGAAAGAATTTCTTGACGCGAAACGCGGGGCGAGAATTTATTCGGTGGAAGCATTGAGAGTTGAAAAACTGAAGTCCGCAGGGCAGCCGACCGACGACCATAAAGGAGGTCAAGTCCCGATTACGGACTCCAATCGAAAGTTCAGCAAGGAAGTTATTAAATTATTAAACGCTGTCAAGAAGTTCCACCTTTTGCGTATCGCGAACGAAGCGGAAAAACCGTCGCCGAACCTTTCGCCCACCAACTCGGGATATGCCGCTGACGGACTTTTTAACGGCGGCGGACAATTTCCGTAATCGCCAAAAGCATTCCTAATCACCAAACTTCGCCCCCCCCCCCTAAAACTGCCGCCAGAGCCAGCGCAGGTAAAACGGCGCGGCGGGCAGGTCGCGGTAATACTCGGCGTAGGGCGCCGACCGCGCGAGGTCGCGGCGAAACAGTTGCTCGAACTTGCCGGTCAACGCTTCGTCGCTAATCGCCCAGTTCGCTTCATAGTTCAAAATCAGCGAGCGCGTGTCGGCGTTCGCGCTCCCGACCGTTACCCATTTTCCGTCAACCGTCATATATTTGGCGTGCAGAATCGCATCCTGCAACGCATAGACCTCCACGCCGTTTTTCAATAAATCCGCCACGATTTTTTTGCCCATCGACGCCATTTTCGGAATGTCGGTCGGACCTTGCGTCAACACTTTGACGACCACGCCGCGCCGCGCCGCGCCGCGCAACGCCCGCGCCAAACGCGGCGGCGGCACGAAATACGGCGTGCATAAATACACGTTTTTCCGCGCGCTGACGACGGCGTATTCAAACATATTGAGCAAATAATTGTCGAGCCGGTCGGGGACTTGCTCGACCACGCGCGTCGGCAAAAAAGCATCCGGCGCGGGCGGCGGCGGCAACGGCGTTTCTTTTTGGCGGAACGGTTTCAGCGGCAATTCCACCGCGTTTTTCAGCCACGTCGCGCCGAGCCACGGCAACGTTTTGCCGAACCATCCTTTGCCGGCTTGTCGCCACGTGCGGACGAAAACCGTTTCCGCGTCGGCGACCGCCTCGCCGCGCACCGTCAACATCACGTCCCGCCAATTGTCGTCGGCTAATTCGTCGCCGATATTCAGCCCGCCCATAAACGCGACTTCGCCGTCAACCGTCAAAATTTTGCGATGCGCGCGATGGTCGTAACGGAAAAACGTCCAGTGCCAAAACGGATTGAACACGCGCACCTGTCCGCCCGCGGCGGCGATGGCGGCGAAGTCGCGCGTCCGCGTCCCCGGACTGCCGAGTTCGTCGTAAATCACGCGCACCCGCGCGCCGCGCCGCGCCGCGCCGGCGAGCGCCGCGATAAATTCGCCGCCGCGCCGGTCGGGAATAAAACTGTAAATGGAGAGGTTGATGTCGCGCCGCGCGCCGCGAATGGCGGCGAGCATCGCCGGATAGGTCTCGCTCGCGTCCACCAAAAGCGTCGCCGCGTTGCGCGCGGTGCGAGCGCTATGCGAGCGGTGGTCGAGTTGCCGCTCAAATTCCGCCGAGCCGACGAGCGCCGGCGGCGGCGTGATATGCAACGTCCGCCGCGCCCAATCGTTCGGGCGCGTGGTAACGGCGGTGCAACCGCTCAACGCGAGACAACATAACAACAGGAAAAAGCGGCGGAACATAAGTATCGTTTTGTTTTTTTTAACGAGGGGGAAAAACAATTTACAATTAACAATTCACAATTGTGGAGATTGATTATCAAAATCGCTTCGCGCATTTTGATAAATAGTTCCTTAAAAAATAATTGTGAATTGTTAATTGTGAATTTTTAATTGCTCTTTCAATCGGTCGCGGTTGGAAAAAACTGTATTGCGGCGCGCGGAAATGCCGATAAGACGCGGTAGTTTGGCAATCGCCGACGTTATCACAAGGAGAGAATTATGCGAAAATTTATGGTAAAATTAAGTTGCTGGGGCGCGGTCGCGTGCGGGGTGTTGATGACCGGCGCGCAGGCGGGCGTCGTCGTCGAAGGCGCCGCCGACGGCATCGCGAAGCCGCAAAAAATCAGTTATTTCGCCGAGAAAAACCGCTTCACGTTGGACGGCGGCAAAATCTGGCGCTGTCCGGTGCCGCGCGACGATTTGCAGGAAATCGTCAAGGCGCTTCGTTTGGACGACCGCCTCGGCGTCGCCGCCGGCGCGCGCGACGAAACGCAAATTTACGGCGGAATGGTGCGCTCCAGCCATCTCATCGCCGAATTGCAAGCCGCCGACGAATTTTTGCGGGCGCTGGTCTATGGCGACCGCGCGCGCTTGCGCCACGCCGTTCTGCCGCAAAATTATCAACCGATGCAGGTTCTCGCGCCGCGCCGGCGCGGCAGTTTGATGTATCTGCGCTTCGACGGCTTTCGCTATCGCCTGACCGACGGCGTTTATCAGCCCGACGGGCGGTCGGTTGAATTGATGTTGATTCCGCTGTTGGCGGAGCCGGACGCGGCGGGCAATCCGTTGCCGGATTACGACGCGCTGGAACGCGGCGACGTTCAGCCGGAAGACGCGAGCAACGTCGCGCATTTCATCGCCAATCAGCCGGAGTATTTGGCGTTGCCGGCGTTGCAAAGCGTGGTGAAAATCGGCGAAACGGCGGCGTTTGTCCGCCTCCTGCGCGACGGCGGTTTCAATTTGGAAAATATGTCGCGCCTGCTCGCCGGCGGCGAGGATTTTTCGTTGGAAAGCGGCGCGTCCGGCATAACGCCGTTCGTCGAAACCGTCGTTGCGCAAAAAGCCGCGCCGTCCGCCGAAACCGCGGCGTCGGCGTTGCAAGCCGACGCCCGCGCCGCCGAGAGCATCAAAGAAATTTTGGCGGCCGACCAGCATTACGGCAAACAGAACGCGGTGAATATGAGCCGCGCCTCGCTGAACGACGGGAGTTACATTAAGTTCCGCGCCGCGTATTTGAAAAATATCTCGGCGATTGATTTGAGCGCCACGCCGCCGGATTTTCAGGAGTCCTACGCCGCGCACGCCGCCGCGTGGCAAAAAACGTTGGCGTGGTTGAGCAAACAGAAAATCGGCGACAGCCCCGCGGCGTTGGAAAAATTCAAGACCGCGCACGCGCCGTTCCGCGACGAATTAAACGCGACGTATCAAAAATGCCGCGCCGTCGCGGGGAAGTATCTCAATTAACAATTAACAATTCACAATTAACAATTGTGGAGTTTGATTAAAAATTTCGCGAAGCGATTTTGATAATCATTCCGACAGCCGCCCCAACGGGGCGCAATATATTAGCCCAGGGTAAGCGGCGATGCTCTATCAGCCGCGCCACCCTGGGTAGAAATGGCGCGGAGCGCCATCCGAAATTGGACGGTTCGCCACGTTTTGGCGAACCGCTCTCGCCGCCGCAAACCGCGCGGCGGGACTGTCGGATTATTTTTATCAATCAACCGCTACCCAGGGTGGCGCGACGATAGAGCGTGTCGCTTACCCTGGGCTGATATGTTTCGCGCTTTCAGC
>JAISJR010000002.1 GCA_031261425.1 Planctomycetota bacterium | reverse complement strand
TTACACGAAACCGAGCGAAACGAAGGTTAGTGCGCTTTCCAAATTTGTTTCTCACAGAGGCACAGAGACACAGAGTTCCACAGAGAGAAAAATGAAATCATTTAACGCTTTATTTTTTTTCTCTTTTCACTCTCCGTGCCTCTGTGGCTCGGTGAGAAATTTCTTGTTCTTAAATTCGTGTTAATTCGTCTAATTCGTGAAAATTCGTGTTAAGTTCTTTTCGTGTTCATGCGTGGCTTCTCTTTTTTTTGGCGCGTAACGTGAGTTATTTGATAAAGTCGTTTTCTCAACGCGATGGCTCTATTCGATGTTTCAATTTGATTGGTCGTGAAAAAATGCATCCGACAAAACTCTGGGACCTATTTTTAATTCTGCTTCTCGCGGCGTTCGGCGCGGAAATGGCGTATCTCGCGACACTCGACCAATCGTTGTGGGGCGACGAAATTTATTGCCTCTGGGCAACGCCCTTGTCGTGGTCGGAAATCATTGATAAAGACCCGGGCAATCCGCCGTTGTATCCGTTGATTCTGAAAGCGGCGACCGCGCTGATTGGTTTGGAAGCGTGGAAATTGAAGTTGGTCTCGGTCTTGCCGACGGCGTTGGCGGCGATTATCGGCGCGTGTTTTTTACGGCGGGAATTTTCGCTCCGCGCCGCGATTTTGTTTGTTTTGTGTTTGGCGGCGACGTGGATGCCGGCGCATTACGCGATTGAAGTTCGCGCTTACGGCTGGGCGTTTTTCTTTGTGCTGATGACGGCGTTGTCCGCGTGGTCGGTCGGCAAAAACGGTCGGCGGCGCGATTGGGCGCAATTTTTATTTTTCGCGACGTGCGCCGCGTTCACGCATTATTACGCTTTGCTGACTTGCGCGTGGGGCTATCTGTTATTGTTCGGTTACGTCGCGAAATACGACCGGCGGCAAATTCGCGCCGCTCTCTTGACCGCCGCCGGCGCGGCGCTGGCGTTCGGTTGGTATGTGCCGGCGATGCTCGCGGGCGACGCCAAGTCGCCAATCGGTTGGATTCCGCCGGTTGATTTCGCGGCGATTGCCGGCTACGCGCGCGACATTTTCACCGTCGGCACGGGCGACGAAGCGTCGCTCGCCGCTCCTCATTCATCAAATTTATTCGGCGGCGAAATGTTGCCGACGACGTTATTGGCGATAATTTTCGGCGCGGTCGCGCTCGGAACCATCCGCCGTTCAGAAAATGCGGGGGGGGAAGCGATTCGCGTGGGCGGGTCTGGCGGCGTTCGGTTTGACGGCGGCGACCGGCGTGTTGGTCTCGTGGTGGCTGAAACCGGTGTTGGTTAGCCGTTATTTGTTTCCGGCGGTCGGTTTGTTGTGGTTATTTTTCGCTATTGCCGGCGCCAATTTAACGCGCCGTTCGCCGCGACTTTTTACCGGTTTATGCGGCGTATTGTTGCTGTTTGGCGCGAACACTTTTATCGCGTCCGCGCGTTATGAAAGCGCCAATGAAGAGCGTTTTATCGCTTCGGTCGGCTATTTGGCGGCGGAATTGCCACAGACCGGTGTTTTTATTTGCAGTCCGACCTGCGTTGACCGCCACGGCTGGTGGATTTTGTATAACTATCTGCCGTTCACCTACGTCAATCCGACCATCCCGCAGTGGCGGACGGAAGAAGCGCTAAAACTTTTAACCGGCAAACCGGCGTGGATTATCGCCAAACGCGGCGAAAAATTGGCGCTGCCGCCCGCCGCGGAATTTCGCCGCGCGGTTCGTTTGGAGTTCAGCGATTTCGATTTATATCACGCTCCCGACGCGGCGGCGGCGTTGCCGTATTTATATCCGGCGGAAAAATAATTTTCTGAAATGCTCTATTCAATCAATTGCCACGCCTTTTAAGGCGTGGTCGGCGGCGAAGGGCTTAAGATTCTTAATAATCTTAAATTTCTTAAACTTCTCCGGTCAGAACTCAAGTTTCAGTTGTAGCGAGCCGGTTACGCCCTCGCGTTTGCCCACGTAGCCCTGCACGCCAAGGTCCACGGATAAGGCGCTTTTGCGCCCCCGCGGGGTCAGGGTTAGTCCGAGTTCGCCGATGCCGGTGTCCCCGCGCAGGGAGGGCGCGTCAATGGCGAAGCCGTTGGTCGCGGCTTTGACCTGTCCGTCAAATTCGTGCTCCCACGCCCCGCCGACGTAGGGGGCAACGTATTTATTGACCGCATAGGCGAAACGCCCGCCCAAGCGCAGGCGGTGCGAATCGGCATCGTCAAATTTAACCGGTTCACCGGTGGTGAGCGTTACGGAATCTCCTGATTGCCGCGTCCAAAAGTATTTGCCGGAGAAGTCGAGGGATGCCTTGTCGGTGATGTTCAGAACGTAGCCCGCGCCGAGGTGCAGACCGTAATAGGCGGAAGAGGAGTTGTAGCCCGCCGAGCGCCCCAAAGCGTCGCGCAGGTCGCCGGAGGAATATTCGTTATGGACGCCGCCCGCGCGGAAAGATGCTTCCGTGTAGATTCCGGTATCGGCGAAGTCAAAATGCCCCAAAATACCGCCGCCGGCGTGATAGAGGTCGCCGTTACCGTGGACGGCGGCGGCATTGCTGAAAGAATTATAGGTGTCGTAACTCCCGTTACCGTATTCAAAAAAACCGCCCAACGTCAGATGCCCCGGCGCCAAATCCGCGCCGTAGGACAGCCCCGCCAATACCGACAAACTTGACATCTCTACGTGCGAGCCGGTGTTATAGCGCGACCAGCCGCCGGAGAGCGTCCCGAAAATGGCGAGCCCGAGTCCGGGATTTTCCCGCGCCACTCGCGCCGCGTTCACGGCTTCGGCGATGCCCCGTCCGGCGATGAGGTCGGCGCCCTGATTGAGCAGAATCAAGCCGCTAAGATACCCCTCGGACAGCGCTTTGGTTTGTTCGTTGACCCCGATACGGCTCAGCGTGGCGATTAACTCATTAGCGGTAGTGGTAAGGTCAAACTCGTATTTCAGAGTTACGCCCTGCATCCCCTCGCCTTTGCTGGTGGCGTTGCTGGGTTCGCCGGTCAGAGCGCCGGTCTCCATGACAATCAATCTTATCTTATTGCCCACTTGCAGAACGGAACTTGCGCCGTTGATGCCCACATTGACTTGCGAGCCGGTAATGTCCGAGTCGCCGGTCGTGCCTTTCACCGTCAGCATCGTATCCATATCTCCCGCGTTTGTCGGCACATAGAAATTCAACGTGCCGCCGTTCGCGAGGAGTTTACCGCCGATGTTGATAGGGTTAAATAGGGCAGTTCCGCTTGGAGCGATGTTCAGGACGCCTCCTTGCAAGGTAACGTCTTGGTTGACGCCGCCGCCGCCGCGCAGGGAGAGAGCGGCGGTATTCGCTACGAACACGTTGCTGTTGGTCAAACCGCCGGTGATTTCCAGCGTTCCCGCGCTTACGGTGGTGTTGCCCGTGTAGGTGTTCGTTCCGCTCAAAGTCAGCGTTCCCGCGCCGGTTTTGGTGAGAGTGCCTGTGCCGCTCATACTTCCGGCATAAGTTCCGGCAGTCGTTTGGGCAAACTCCACATTGGCGTTGTTGGTGATAGCCCCTCGCAAACTGTTTGTATTGCCCGCCAACGTTCCGCCGCTAACCGTGGTGTCGCCGATGTAAGTGTTCGTGCCGCTCAAATTCAGCGTTCCCGCGCCGGTTTTTTCAATGCCGCCCGTGCCGGAAATCTCGCCGCCAAAGGTGATGTCGTAGGCGTTGGTGTTCAACTTCACTAGCGTTCCCGCTACCGCTACGCCGCCTCTGACCGTTGTATCCAACGTGGCGATACCCGCGTTACCGGAACTGGTGAAGTTGATGGTTTCAAAATCCCGCACGTCATCGGCGGTATTTCCGGCGGCGAGATTCAGCGTATTGCCGGTGAACATGTCGCCGGAGTTGCCGGAAGTATACCCGCCTCTAATGATTTGGTATGTTTTACCGAAAGTGCTGATGGAGACCGTGTTGTTGATGGCCTCGCCAACGCCGGAATAGAGGTTGACCCGAGCGCCAAAGATGGTGCCTATAATCTCGCCGCCGCTGATGTTCACGAAATTGCCTGAGGCGCTTGTGCCTTCGCCGCCTTCGCCGCGGGCGCCGGTGACCTGACCGCCGAATATCTTGGCGCCGTCAACGACGTTGACGATGTTGCCGGTGGGGTGTGGGTCGTTGCGCATCACTTGACCGGTCGCGCCCGTGCCGTTGCCGTAAATATCGATTGAGAGTTCAGGAGTTCCGAGAGTGGTGTTGATGGTAATAGTTTGGTTGTCGGTCGCTAAAGCGGGCAACGACAGGCAGAGGGTGACAATGGCTAAAACGCCAAATAAATTACGGGGGGGGGGGATTAAGATATCTCATTGGGCAAGGTAATTTGAGGTTATGCGGGCAACCAAAATCGAACGGGTCTATTAAAAATGGAATGCGCATGTCGGCGCGGCATTACCGGTTTTTCCGCGCGGCGGCGAACGTCATCGCTTGTTTGCTGTATTCACGCACGCCGACGGACTCGTCGTGTTCCTCATGCCATTTCGTATAATCGTTGGCGTCGCGCGACAACATCACAATAAAGCGTTCCATATCGACCGGTCCCAATTTTTCGTCGAGAACTTGCAAACCGCGGTCTTTCAATAAAGCATTACTCAACATAAAAAATCTCCCGTTGCACAAAATTAATCGGATTGACGACCGCAATTTCTGTGACCGGCTTATTGAGCATCTGCCGGTCGGTGGTCAATAAATAATCACAACGCATAAAAACGGCGCAAGCGATATGAAGCGAGTCGGCTATTTTTATCCTCCGTCGCCGAAATTTTTCCGCCATCGTCAAAATGCCGTCTTCTTGTTGGCAAGAAATAGTCGCGCGATTTTTCCACGACCGAATACGCGCTTGGCGTTGAGCAAACGGACTCCGTTCAATTTCATAATCCAAAACGTATGACCACGCCAATTCGTAATTTCCGCGGAGAATTTGTTGTTGCACTAATAGTTTGGCTTCGGTCTCAAAGACCACGCGCGGATTTGCCTGTTCGTCAAATGGGCGATTAAAACAGCAATTGTCAAGATAAACACGCATTGTTTTTTCCCTCCGCTTTCGCGGATTTTAATCGTTTTGGCGCTCATACTACGCATACACCGGCGCGGCGCTTTCGCGCTCCGGCTTTCGCCGTCAGGGGGAGATTGGCTTTAGCGTTTTTTTGCTTGCGCCAAAAATCCTCTGCCGCGTCCAAAAAATCGTCCGCCGGCATATCTTGGTAAAGCGTCCGTTGCCATTCCGTATAATCGAACGGCTCGCGAATCATCAGGGAGATAAAACGCTCGGCTTCAACCAAACCAAGATGTTTCGCCAAAACCCGCATCCCGTCATTGCGCAAAACAGCGTCAGTTATCATTTTCTCCACACCTCAAATCTATCGGATTGACTACCACTTTCACTTTTGCGGATTTTAATCGAAATCCTCAGCCGGTTGCAAACCGCAAAAACCGCCCTGACAGTTTGGACGACTTTATATTTAGAGCGTCAACAATTGCAAGCCGGGTAAATCTTTGAAATCGCTTTGGTTGTCGGTCAGCAAAGCGAAGCCGGATTCGACCGCTTGCGCCGCAATCCAGAGGTCGTGATAACGCCGACGCGGATTTTCTTGCGGCTGGGTTTGCCGCCGTTTAACCACAGTCGCAAAACGACCGAAAATTTTTGCCGTTGACGGCGCAATCGTCAACAATGGAAAAGCCAATAAATCATCGAAAAATTTTTGCCGTTTCTCGCGTTCTTGCGCGTCGTCGCAAGACGCGATACCGAACTCCAATTCTCCCAACGTGATGACCGAACAATAAGCGTCCGCGTCTTTAATTTTGTTGAAAATCGCCGCGCCGGAAATTTCACCATTAGAAAGTCCAAGCCAAATACAGGTGTCAACAAGGATTTCCATTTTTAGGACTCCTTTCCGTCGCTATAAAGCCAATTGATGTCGCGCCGCAATCTTTCTCCCTCTTCTTTGGTGAGAAACGGCGTGGCGAACCCTTTCAATTTTGCCTTAATCGCCCGTTTCAATTCCGGGTTCACGACCGGCGCGACGTTTTTTTGTTTAAGCACGGTAGGCATAAGATTTCCTTTCGGATTAAAACCTACTCGCGATGATACTAACCGCTTTCATAAACGCCAAGCGGAATAATTTATCCGCCAATCGCGCAACCTCAATTTTTAACGGTGAATTGCTACTCATACCGGAGCGCGTCGATGGTGTTGAGTTTGGCGGCGCGGCTGGCGGGGTAATAGCCGAAAAAGACGCCGACGCTCGACGCCACGCCGAGCGATAAAACCAAACTGTAAAGTTCGACCACCGTCCGGTGCGTCGAGTAGCGGTCGAGCAAATAACTACTGCCCACGCCCGCCGCCACGCCGAGCAAACCGCCGATAAAACACATCATCAGCGACTCCAATAAAAATTGCCGCAACACGTCGCGGTCGCGCGCGCCAATCGCTTTGCGAATCCCGATTTCTTTGGTGCGCTCGCGCACCGTTACCAGCATAATGTTCATAATGCCGATGCCGCCGACCAACAGCGAAATGCCGGCGATGCTCGCCAACAACACGCGGAACGTGTCCTGCATCGCCATTTGCATTTCCAACACCGCCTCCTGACTGCGAATGTGAAAATCGTTCGATTGACGCGGGCGCAAATGATGCCGCCGCCGGAGCAGGGTTATCACGCGGGCGATGACGGCGTTGACGTTTTCGGCGCGGTTGACCTGCACGTTCAACTCGTCGAGCGCCTCCACGCCGAAAATTTTCTTCATAAACACCTCGACCGGCAAAATCACCAAAGCGTCCGCGCCGCGCCACTGGGCGTCGCCTTTGCGCTTCAAGACGCCGACGACCTGAAAACTTTTTTCGTTGATTTTCACCCGCGCCCCGACGGGGTCGGACTGGGGAAAAAGTTTTTCCGCGATGTCCGCGCCGATGACGGCGACGTAAGCCGTCGCGTCGCGCTCGGTCAGCGCGCGCCCGTTTTGGACGGGAAAATTGCGAATGGAAAAAAACGGCGGGGCGACGCCGACGATGCTGGCGCCGATGTTCGCGCCGCCGAATTGAACGACCGACCAACTGAACGTCAGCGGCGTGACGCCGTCCACGTCGGCGACTTCCTGCGCGACGGCTTGCCCGTCTTCGAGGGTCAGCGTCGGGACGACGTTTTCGGACGCCGCGCCGTTCTCTTCGCTATACTGCGGGCGGACGGTCAGAAAATTCGCGCCGTAAGCGCCGACTTCTTCCATCACCTGGCGGCGCGCGCCGGCGCCGATGGCGAGCATCGAAATTACGGCGCCGACGCCGATAATGATGCCGAGCATCGCGAGCAACGTGCGAAATTTATTGGCGAGTAGCGACGAAATCGCGGTTTTGAGCGTCGTCCAGAGTAACATAAATACACCTTTTCAGCGGTCAGTGAGCAGTGGTCAGTAGGCAGTGAGCAGTGAGCGGCGGACAGCGGACGCTTGCGAATTTGAAAATAAACTCCTACAACTGCCCACTGCTCACTGACCACTGACCGCTGAATGTTCGCGAATCGAAAAACTTTTAACAGGAGAGAAAAATGAGCGACCTTGACCGCTTGCGCGCGGCGATAAACGACGCGCAACATTTAGTCGCGCTGACCGGCGCGGGGGTGAGCACGCTCTCCGGCATCCGCGATTTTCGCGGCAAAAACGGTCTTTACCAAGAAGCGAAATGGGAGCGCTTGTTCGACCTCGACTACTTCGACGCCACGCCGGAATTTTACTATGAAAATTCCGCCGGTTTGGTCTATGACCTCGACGACAAACAGCCGTCGCTCGTGCATCAGTCGCTCGCGGCGCTCGAACGGCAGGGAAAATTACAAGCGCTCATCACGCAAAATATCGACCTGCTCCACCAAAAAGCCGGCAGTAAAAACGTTATCGAAGCGCACGGCTCACCGTCGATTCATTATTGCCGGCGGTGCGGCGACGCGGCGAAAAGCGAAATGGCTTACGCCGCCATTTGCGCGCTCGTGCGCGACAAAAAATTGCCGCGGTGTCCGCGATGCGGCGCGGTGCTGAAACCGGCGATTACTTTTTTCGGCGAAAATTTGCCCGAAAACGCGCTCCGCGCGGCGCAGACCCACGCCGAACGCGCCGATTTATTGTTGGTTTTAGGAACAAGTTTGACGGTGTATCCGCTCGCGGCGGTGCCGCAAATAACGCTCCGGCGCGGCGGTAAAATCGTCATCGTCAACGACGCGGCGACGCCGCTCGACGCCGCCGCGTGGCTGAAATTCGACGACCTCGCGGCGGTGTTTTCGCAGTTAAACCTGCTCGACAACGGCTAAAATAAAATTACGAATTACGAACTCACGTTACGCGCAAAAAAAAGAGAATCTACGAATGAATACGAAAAGAACTTAACACGAATTTTCACGAATTAGACGAATTAACACGAATTAAGAGCAAGAGATTTCTCACTGAGCCACAGAGGCACGGAGAAGAGAAAAAGATAAAGAGTTAAATGATTTTATTTTTCCTCTGTGGAGATCTGTGTCTCTGTGCCTCGGTGAGAAAAAATCTGGAAAGCACACTAACCTTCGCTTCGCTCGTTTTCGTGAAAATTCGTTTAATTCGTGCTAATTCGTG
This sequence comes from Planctomycetota bacterium, assembly GCA_031261425.1. Lineage (GTDB taxonomy): Bacteria > Planctomycetota > SZUA-567 > SZUA-567 > SZUA-567 > MS499-59. The sequence continues at coordinate 5,143 of JAISJR010000002.1, read as the reverse complement.
GACGAATCTCTTGCTCTATCCGCTCCTCTCGAAAGGCAAATGATGACTTTCTCGCACCTGCCGGTTTTGGCGGCGGAAACGTTGGCGTATCTCGACCCGCAAGCCGGCGACGTGGCGCTCGACGGCACCGTCGGTTTGGGCGGACATTCGTCGCTGATTGCCGCGCGCCTCGGCGCGGACGGTCATCTCATCGCCCTCGACCGCGACGCCGCCGCCCTCGCCGTCGCCACGGAAAAATTAGCCGCCGCGCCGTGCCGCGTAACGTTGCGCCATTCGCCGTTTTCGCAAATGGCGGCGGTGTTGACCGAACTCGGCGTCGGTCAAGTAAATCGAATTTTGCTCGACCTCGGCGTGTCGAGTATGCAACTTGACGACGCGGCGCGCGGTTTTTCGTTTCGCGACGACGCGGCGCTCGATATGCGAATGGACCGGACGCAGGAACTCACGGCGGCGGCAATCGTCAACACGTGGGGCGAGCGCGAACTCGCCGACATCTTTTATCGTTACGGCGAAGAGCGCGCCGCGCGCCGCGTCGCGCGGCGGATTTCAGAAATCCGCGCCCGTCAGCCGATAAACACGACGGCGGCGCTCGCCGAAATGGTCGCGTCCGTCATTCCGCGTCGCGGCAAAATTCATCCGGCGACGAAAGTTTTTCAGGCATTGCGCCTCGCGGTCAACGACGAACTCGGCGAACTCGAACAAACTCTGCCGGTCGCGTTTGACCGCTTGGCGGTCGGCGGACGGTTGGCGGTGATTGCTTTTCATTCGCTCGAAGACCGCATCGTGAAAAATTATTTCCGCGAACTCGCGACCGCGAAAAAAGGTTTTTTGCCGCACAAAAAGGCGATTATGCCCGCCGCCGAAGAAGTGCTGACCAACCGGCGGGCGCGAAGCGCCAAATTGCGGGTTATCGAAAAAATATGACGATGTTTCGCTTGCGCCCGACTTCCTATTTATTGTTTCTCGCGCTCTACGCCTTGCTCGGTTTGGCGGCGGTCGCCGAAGGCAGCGCGACGTTGGCGTTGCGTTATCAATTGGCAAGAAAAGTATCCGCCGAAAAAAAATTGGACGAGGAATTGGCGCGGTCGCTCATCGTGTTGAGCAATTTGCAAAATCCGGCGCGCTTGGAAGAAATTATCCGCCGCGCGCGTTTGCCGTTGGCGCCGTTAAATCAATTAAAAATTACAAATTAAAAATTAAAAATGGTGGAATAACGGTCAAAACGACGCTTCGCGAATTTGAAAATCAAACCTCAAAAATTTTTAATTTTTAATTCTTAATTTTTAATTGTGTTTATATGCGCGCTCTCGGTTCATTTTTTTTGCTTCTCGTGCTGGGTTGCTTCACCGCGCTGGCGGGGCGATTGGTCGATTTGCAGTATTTTCAACACGCCGAATACGCCGCGCTCGCGCGGCATTATCTTGACAGTCAAATTGATATTCCCTTCCGGCGCGGCGCGATTTTCGACGCGCGCGGACGCGAATTAGCCGTTTCGTTCGCGCGGCGCAGTTGCGCCATCGACCCGCAAATCGTCAAAAAAAAATACGGCTCGCTCGACCAAACTCTTGACAAGTTGCGAACGGTTTTGCAACTCACGCCCGCCGAAATCGACCATATCTTTCAACAAGCCGACCGCGACGGCAAACATTTCGTCTGGGTAAAACGTTTCCTCAACGACGCGACGGCGGCGGCGGTCGAGAATCTGCGCCTGTCCGGCGTGATTTTAGCGCCGAGTTATCAACGCTATTATCCGCAAAAAACGGTGGCGGCGGCGGTGCTGGGCTTCACCGATATTGACGGGCGCGGCTTGGAAGGCGTCGAACGCGCCGGCGACGCGCTGTTGCGGGGCGAAACGCTGACCGCCCCCGCGTGGCGCGACGCGCTCGGTCGGAAAATGACCGACGAAACCACGGCGATTCCCCGCAATCCGCCGCTGAACGTGGAACTGACGCTTGACGCTTATGTGCAAATGATTGCCGAAGAAGAATTGGACAAGGCGCTAAAACAATTCGGCGCGCCCGGCGGTTGCGCGGTGGTGCTGAATATGCGCGGCGACATTTTGGCGATGGCGGGCTTGCCCGGTTTTGACGCGAATAATCCGAACGGCGCGCCGGTCGAAAACCGGCTCATCAAGGGCGTCGCGATGGCTTACGAACCCGGCAGTATCTTCAAGCCGTTCGTCGTGGCGGCGGCGTTGGAAAAGAAAGTCGTCGGCGTGGACGACGAATTTTTCTGCGAAAACGGCGCGTGGAAAATGCCCGGCGTCGGGCGCGTTTTGCACGACACGCACGGCTACGGCAAATTGACGACCGCCGGCGTGCTCATCAAAAGTTCCAATATCGGCGTCGCGAAAATCGCCGAAAAGTTAGGAATGGAAAAATTGTTCCGCGCCATTCGCGCCTTCGGTTTCGGTTTGCCGACCGGCGCGCCGCTCGCGGGCGAAATCGGCGGCAAGGTTTTTCCGCTGGAAAAGTGGACGGCGTTTAGCCGCGGCTCGGTGCCGATGGGACACGAATTTACCGCGACGCCGTTGCAAATCGCGGCGGCGTGGTGCGCGCTCGCGAACGGCGGCGAATGGTATCAGCCGCGGCTAATCCGCCGCGTTTTCGCCGCCGGCGGCGACACGGTCGCCGAAGTGCCGCCGCAAAAAAAACGGCGCGTCGTCAGCCCCGCGACCGCGCAAGCGGTGCGGTCGATTCTGAAACGCACGGTCGAGGAAGGGACGGGACGCCACGCGCGCAGTGAGTTGTATGATTTCGGCGGCAAAACCGGCACGGCGCAACAGGCGGTCAATCAACAGGAAGCGGCGCGGGGTTTGAAAGGATATTCGCCCGACCGCTACATCGGCAGTTTCGTGCTCATCGCGCCGATTGACCGACCGGAAATCGTGGTTTTGGTGTCGATTTGCGACCCCGACCCGCGGCGGGGATATTACGGCGGCACGGTGGCGGCGCCGGCGGTGCGGGCGATTGCCGAGCGCGTTTTGACCTACCAACAAGTGCCGGCGAAAAAAACGGCGATAACGCTGGCGGCGCGGAATTAGGGAAATTCTGGAAGAAGTGAATGCTAAAATAAATGGCGGAGCGGGAGGGATTCGAACCCCCGGTGGCTGACGCCACACCGGTTTTCAAAACCGGCTCATTCGACCGCTCTGACACCGCTCCGCGCGAATGAAATGACGACGAAATGTATGACGGCGGAAAATGTTATCGCTTTTGCCGGTAGCGTCAAATTCGGTCATAATTTTCGGCGGAAAAGTTCGGGGAAATTTTCGGGTTAAGACGCGGCAAAATTCGGAACTAATCGCGATAGGATTTTTAGGCAAATTGCGGCGGAGTTCTGGAAAAATCGCGGCGGCGGCGGTCGTCGCGAAGCCCATTGGCAACGCGCCGTATTTTACTACAATCCCGCGCCTCTAAATAGTTCATATAGACCTATTCGCGCTCGGTTATCGAACCGGTCTATGGTTACGGAATCTCGACGCCGTCTTGGCTCAGTTGGTAGAGCAGTGCTTTCGTAAAGCACAGGTCGTCGGTTCAAGTCCGACAGACGGCTCCATCGTCAGGAAGCACCTGTATAGCGCATATCGCTTGTCAGGTGCTTTTTTTATATCCGCGAGTCCCGATAATGAGTCCCGATAATGGCTGACCAACCCTGCTCTTATCCGATACCTCACTTACGCTTTGCCGCCCGCCGCTGGCGCGTCCGTTGGCGCGTTCGCGACAAAAATTATGAATTTTCTACCCGATACACGCTTGCCGAAAAAAATAAAGCCGAAGTTATTTGCCAATATATCGCTATCGGCTTACGCGGCGAGAAATTCCCCGAATGGGCGGAGAGCATCCCCGCCGTTATCGCCTATCGCCAATCGCTTGTCGGCTATTTTATCGACGGCGAAACTTACTTTGATGTTACGTCGGCGACCGCGCAACAAGCGTGGCTTAAACATTACGCCGCGACCGCCAAAACCCAGCAAGTAGGAAAACGCGCTCATTGCCTAAATCGCCTCGCCGAAAAATACAACTTACTCTCGCTTACATCCGCGCAAGCCGCCGAATGGATTGAGACGCTCGCCATCAACCGCTACTTGTCCGACACTGTTCGTCGGCTGATGAACGGGCGCACGATGACGCGAAAATAAATCGCCGCCGCGCTTACCGCCGCGAACATTGAACACTCCCCTGCCCAACTCGCCATTGCCTTAAAAAATCGCGCCGTATTTGCATTCACGCCGAAACCTAACCATAAGCGCGGAAAATATCGCGCGCTTATTCCAACACGAGCCATTTCTTCGAGAACGATTAACGCCTACATTGAGACGGCGAAAATGTTCTACAAATGGGCGGTCAAGAATGAGTTGGTCAAGAAAAATCCATTTGACGACATCAAGAAAAAGAGCGTGAGCAAAACGGCGGAAATTGTTTTTCTTACTCGCGAAGAACGCGATGACATAATCGCCGCCGTATCCGGCGAACCTTACGCCCTGCCGGTATGGATTGCGCTTTACGCCGGTTTGCGTCGCGGTGAAATTATTCGTCTGCGTTGGGAAGACATTGATTTCGGCGGTCGTTGGCTTCACGTTAAAAAGACAAAAACCGACCGACCGCGCCACGTTCCGATTAGTCCGATGCTATTCTCGACCCTAAAGCCGTTCGCGAAAAAGACCGGTTACGTCGCGGCGCATTGGCAGAACGCCAACGTGAGCGCTAAAATTAAAGCCGATAACGACCTCGCCGCCCTCGTGAAGAAAGTGCCGGAATTATCGCCCAAAATTAAATGGAACGTTTTCCGGCACACTTTCGCGTCGCTGTTGGCGCAGACCGGCAAAGTAACGATAGACCAAATTTGCGCGATGATGGGCAACACGCCGGAAGTTTGCCGGCGTCACTACGCGCATTTAATTCCGAACGCGGCGGCAAACACCGGTATTCACCTGATTGATTAAATCCGGGGCGTGCGCCGCAAAAAAAGTCATATTTTTTATTTGCCGGATATTTATCATACCCGATGAAGAACGCCTCAAAAAAGGAGTGGTCAAATGGAAGCCAAATTTATCAATCCTTACACCGATTTCGGGTTCAAGAAACTTTTCGGCGAAGAGGCGAGCAAGGATTTGTTGATTGATTTTCTCAACACGATTTTG
>JAISJR010000098.1 GCA_031261425.1 Planctomycetota bacterium | reverse complement strand
CATTTCCGCCGTCGCGGGAAAAAAGGTCTCGTGATGAAAATGCGTCAACACGATTCGCCCCCCCGTTTTGTTCCCCGGCTCCACCACCGCAAGAACGCCCCCCCCCCCCCGCAAACAACGACTCGCTTCGGACAAAAATTTTTCGCCGTCGGGAATATGGTGCAATACATCGACCATTACGATACCGCGCAACGTCCCGTCGGCGAAAGGCAACGCTTGCGCGTCAATCACGCGGTTGACGCCGGCGCAGGGGAAACATTCGGACGTGATGACTTCGGGGTGAATTTCCTGCAAGAAACCGCCGCCGGAGCCGATTTCCAGCACCTCGCCGGCGCCGGACGGCAACGCCGCCCACAAGCGGTCATACCATTCGCGATACAACCGGCGCAAAAACGGTTTTTCGACGATGACGCGGCGGCGCAATTCGGTGGTGCGCGGGTCGTCAATCGCCAAATCGCGCAACAGCGGATGCGATAGCAGTTTTTTTAGATAGGCGAGCATAGCGTTTGATGAATAGAGTGATTCGGTAACCGCAAATAATTACGAACTCACGTTACGCGCAAAAAAAAAGAGAACCACGAATGAACACGAAAAGAACTTAACACGAATTTTCACGAATTAGACGAATTAACACGAAACCGAAGCGAAGGTTAGTGTGCTGTCCAAATTTTCTTGTCCGTTTTCCGGTTCTTTATTTCGTGTAATTCGTGTAATTCGTGGACAAAAAATCTCTTTTTTATGCGTAAAAATTCGCGTCTTTTTGTTGACCGCGTAACACGAGTTAAAAATTAAAAATTACGGTTATCTCGTCATTCGTCATTGTTCCGTCCGAACTATCCGACCCGTAATTCGATATTGGCGTATGCCGCCGGATTATTCGCGTTTTCGCGACAAAACGCGACAACGTCGATTCCGTCCGGCGCAGAAATTTCCAACCGCAACTCGCGGCACAAGTCGATAAATTTTTCCCAACTGTCGCCCATGCGGGTAAAGCCCCACGGGAAAAGTTCCATCACGATTACCGCGCCGGACGACCGCGCCAGCGTTTGGCGGGCGCCGCGCAACGCCAAGCCCTCGGCGCCTTGAATATCCATTTTGATAATCTCGACGCGCGGCAAACCGGCGCAAATCTCGTCAATCGTCACGGCGGGAACTTTGATTTTTTCGCCGGCGGTTTCACCGGCGCCGCAACCGAGATGATGGTCGATGACCGAGTTTGCCGACAGCGTAAATTCCAGTTCGCCGGCGCGGTCGGCGACCGCCGCCGGAAAGATTTTGACCTGCGAAAAACCGCCGGCTTCCGCGCGCAAACGGGCGACGTTGCGCGGTTCCGGTTCGACCGCGTAAATCGTCGCGGCGGGCGCGTTTTCCGCAAAAAAACGCGAATAAAAGCCGATATTCGCGCCGAGGTCAAGGATTATCCCTCCTTGCAAGTCGCGTGCCGAAATATGGCTTTTCAGCGATTTTATCAACGCGCGGTCGCTGATTTTTTTGTAGGCAAAATAAATCGCGCGATAGAGCGGAAAACAGCGGTAATACAATTTCGTGCAAAGCGCGACGTGGAGCGGAATGGCGTTGGACATCGGGGTTCTCCGGTGAAAAAAATATGATTTTGCTATTCCTCGTCCGGCGCAATCGGGCGGGCTTTTTCGATGACGAGAAAATCGCAATTATACTCAGACGACAGGTCGGCGCGCAAAACCACGCGGTCGTTCGGTTCCCACATCAACCGTTGATACGGCATATCCCACCAGACAAATTTTTGCGGCTCTTTTTCATCCGGCGAAAATTCCACGCTGTAATTAGGATTACCAATCACCATATAGCGAATATCTCGCCGCCGGTCGCGGTAAGTTCCGGCAAATTCCCAAGCCGGCTCGTTGAATAATTTAAGCATAACCTCATCGGTAAATCGTGCCGGCGTCAGATAACAGAACTCCAAGGAGTGCGCGGTCAGAAAATACGGTAAATTATGCGCTCCCCATTGGAAATACACGCCTTCGTTTTCCTGCAACGGCAACGCTTTAATTTGCGCGATGAAACGGTCGCATTCGGCGCGCACCGACGGCAAAGCGTCAACTTTCGCGGCGGCGGAAACGACGCGCGGCGTTGCCGCCACCGCCGCGACGGTTAGCGCCAAAATCGTAACGGCGGCGGTGAACCGTAAATTTTTCAGCAGTAATAGCGGTCGCGCCAACTCATAGACCAGAAACGCCAGCAAAATCGGTTGCAGTAGCGCGTAGTGGTACCCGTATGGATGTTTCGTGGTCGCGGCGACGTTGCCGAGATACAGCGTAAAAATTACCGCCGCCATTTTCCAAGAATTAGATTGACGACCGCGCTCGCGAAAAAACATCAGCGCCGCCAACATTGCCGCGAGCCCCCAAAACCACAGTAACCGGTCGCGCCACAGCGGCACAGTGAACCCGAAAAAATTGTCTTTCAAGGTTTGCGCCGACGTGATGCCGTCTTCACCGCCGCCGGCAAAACCCGTGTGCGTCAACACGCCGTAATGATATTTGAGGAAATTACCAACCACGGCGGGACCGAACGCCGCGACCGCCGCCAACATCAACGCGATAAAACCGGCGATATAAATTCCTAAATAAACCGCCGCTTGCCGACAACTTTTTTCACGCCAACCGCGCAACAACGGCACGACCGCGCCGCCGATAAAAACGATGATATACGGCAATTTGATGGTGTAAGCGACGCCGGCGATAAAGCCCAAAGCCAACAGCGCCGGAAGTAATTTCCGCCACGAAATTTGCGGCGACAGCGCGACGCGGGCGACGAGCAAAAACAACGCGATAACCGGCAACGCGAAGGTCTCGTTGGTCAAGTCCTGTAAATAGCCGCAATAAAGTGTATCTGCCAGCGTCAGCGGAAACGCGGCAAGCGCCAAGACCAACAACAACGGCGCGGCGCGGCAATAAACCGCGAGCAACGCCGCGCCGAACGCGGTCAATAAAATTCCCAAAGCGGCTTGCGCGCGCCACCACATTTCGACATTTTGGAAAAAATGGACGGTGCGCTCAACCGGCGTGGCGCCGACCGCGCCGACCGACAAATAACGCGCGACGCCTTGCGCGACGTAATACGGCAGTCCGGGATGACTGTTAATGTTCAGATTGCCGTTATTCGGCGTCCCGTTCATCCGCTCGGCGAAAGTTACGGCGTGTTCGGCGGAAACCGCGCTATAATCAAAGAGAAGCGCGTCATCATATTGCGACGGGTGCGCGACGCGCCACGCGAGCAACGCGGCGGCAACGATAACGAACACCAACGCGGCGCGAATCAATACCGTGCGGATGCCGATTTTTTGTTCGGCAAGAGTAAGGTCGTCAACGTCGAGAATTACTGCCCGATTTTTTGCCGCGTCATGTTTTGATTTTATGAACAAAACGATTCGCTTGAGCCACCGCCACAATAATAAAACGACAAGTAACACAATTGCCGCGGCAAACGCCGTTAGCCCCGACCAATTGTCGGCGTTACAGTTGAGATGATGGATAATTGCATTATCGCCTAACGCGGCGGAATCCAAGCGAAAAGACAACTCGGCGGCGGCGGGAATCGTAAAATTAAGTTCAAGTAATCCTTGTTTTCGATATTTTGAGCTGGTCGGGAGGTTGACGGTTACCGCGAGCGGCTGTTCGCCGGCGCTCACTAACAACGGCGATTTCCCGCCGACCGCCGCCTTATCCGCCGAAAAAATCACACTGCCGCGCTCTTTGAAGCGGCGAAAAATATACGGTCTAATCGTGATGACGGTATTCGCGTCGCGCAACGCCGGCGCGTTATGCCCGAAGTAATACTCGCGCTTGCCGTCCTGTTCGACAGATTTCGCGGCGGCGGCGCCGTAAAGCGACACGCCGATAAACGCCAATAAACCGGCGACGGCGAGCCATTTGGCGATAACGAGGAGTTTGGACATTGGTTGCTCCGGTGCAGATGAATTGATTGCCAAAAAATAAAATTCCTTAAAACGCCCCGATAGGGGCAGTGCATAACAGCCCAGCCCAAAGCGAAAAATCAGCGGTTTGATTTTTCGCGGCGGGCTGGGTTCGCGAGCGTAAAATAATTCGGCGCCCTGAAAGGGCAATGCAATGTTCCCGTTTCGCATTGCCCTTTCAGGGCGCGGCAACCCGTAACGTTTATCCCCAGCCCGTCGGAAAATCGATACCGCTGATTTTCCTTTGGACTGGGCTGTTACGCACTGCCCCTATCGGGGCGGGTCGAGCGTCAACGAAAATCTATCTTTCAATTCCCCTCTACGGAGGGGTGGCATCGCGACGGCGGTATCGTCGCGATGACGGGGTGGTTGCTCGAATTGGGGTAACGCGAAAAACCACCCCGTCAACCGCTTATAGCGCGTCGTGGCTATCAGCCCTTCTCATAGAGGGGAATAGCCGTCACACAAACTTCAATCGCCGCGCCGCGAAAATGACCATTCGCAACAGATACATTCCGTCGCGCCAACGGTTGATGTTCGTTTCGCCGTAAGTCCGGTCGCGGTAGCGCACCGGCAAATCGCGGATTTGTAAATTCAGTTTCGCCGCGCCGAACAACATATCGAAATCGCCGAACGGGTCGAAGTCGCCGAAATAGCCGCGATTGGCGACGAGGCGTTCCCAATTTTTCCGCGTCAGAACTTTGGTGCCGCACAGCGAGTCCTTAATCGGGCGCTCCAACAACCACGAAAACGCCATACTGAAAAATTTGTTGCCGCACAAATTGGCAAACCGCATCGCGCCTTTTTCTTGCGGATAAACCAAGCGCACGCCGTTGACGAACTCCGCTTTGCCCGACGCCAGCGCTTCGTAAAACTGCGGCAACACCTCCGGCGGCACGGTTAAATCGGCGTCCAAAATCATCAAAACTTCGCCGGTCGCCGCCGCAAACCCCTTGCGCACCGCGTCGCCTTTGCCCTTGCCGTCCTGCCGCAAAATTTTGATGTCGCGGTCGGCGTATTTTTTTTGCATCGCTTGAATGACCGCCCACGTGTCGTCGGTCGAATTGCCCTCGACAAAGAGCAATTCCGTGCCGGCGCCTAAATTCGGCGTTCGCAAAATCGCCGCTTCGATATTGCCGGCTTCGTTGCGCGCCGGAATCACAATTGAAACCGTCCGCTCGACGCGCTTGGTCGGCACGGGGCGCAAGACCATAAAATGCGCCAAATTGAACGCGGAAAATGGGAATAAATGCGCGAGATAGCGATTGAAAAACGGCGTGATAACCGGCAAATTGAACGGGCAGAGATAGCCGCTGAAATGGCGGACGGATTCAAAACCGTTGAGGTGGGCGAGATTCGCGATGTCGTCGGGTGTGAACCAATTCTGCCGCAGGCGCGGCGTTACGCGGCGCCAACGTTCGAGGAAATTAAACGGCTTTTCCCAGAGTTGATTGTGAAAATTGAGAATGACGCGCGTGTCCGGCGAGCAAAACGCCGGCAACTCCGCCAAAATTTCGTGCAGGTCATAAACGTCGTTCACGAGGTCGGAAAGAATTATTACGTCGAACGGCGCGGCGTGTTCTTTGAACGCGGCGGCGAGACGATGCGCGTCGGCGGCGATAAATTTCAGATGCGGATATTTGGCTTGCGCCCGCGTAATCATCGCGGGCGATAAATCAACTCCAACCGATTGCCCCCCCCCCCCCGTAAAATCAGAGTCGGAAACTAGCGCCGCAAGCAAATCGCCCTCGCCGCAACCGAGTTCCAACACGGTCGCGCCGGACGGAATCAGGAAGCGATAAGTTTTCGCGAGAAAATTATGGTAATTGCGGCGGAGCCAACTGTCCGGCGGCGGATTGGCGGCGACGTTGTCCCAATGAGCGCGGCGCGCGGCGATAAATTTTTCCTCGACGACATCAAACGTCTCGGCGGGCGCGGCGGGCGGCGGGGCGGATTCGGCGTTTGACATCGGTTCTCAACGGCAGACGAGAGGGTTAGCGCATAAAAAAAACGCCGCTACCGCGTGCGCGACGTTTGCAAATTTGGTGCCGAAGAAGGGATTTGAACCCCCACTCCCTTGCGGGAAAGAGATTTTGAATCTCTCGTGTCTGCCATTCCACCACTTCGGCGCAGGTCAAATAATTGGCGGCGAATAGTAGCGTTTGCCCGCCGCAACGCAAGAGTTTTACCGCAATTAACAATTAACAATTGACAATTAAAAATTAACCTCAATTGTTAATTGTTAATTGTTAATTGTTAATTGTTAATTGAATTCAAGTCCGCGTTCATTTTTATCGCGGCGGCGCGGGCGGCGGCGGTCCACGTCAAATTCGGATAATCGCGCCACGCATAAATCACCGAGCGGCTGGCGTTCACCACGGCGCCCGCGCCGTCGGCGCGAAACGCCGGTTTTAAGCCCGCCGCCGTGCCGCCTTGCGCGCCGTAACCCGGCAAAAGAAAAAACGCCGCCGGCATCAATTCGCGAAAACACGCCAACTGTTCGGGATGCGTCGCGCCCACCACCGCGCCGACATTGCTAAATCCGGCGTCGCCGATATTCGCCTCGCCCCACCGGCGCACCAAATCGGCGACGGCTTCGGCGACCGTGCCGCCGGCGGCGAGCGGTAAATCCTGAATTTCGCGGCTGGTCGGATTCGAGGTTTTCACCAACGCGAAAATCCCCTGCCCGTTTTCGCTCGCCATTTGCGCGAACGGCGCGACGCCGTCGTTGCCGAGATACGGATTGACGGTAATCGCGTGATGCGGTCCCAACTGAAACGGATTGTCGGCGCGCGCGGTCGGCGGCGGCAACGGGCGGAGCAAGCCGGCGGCGTAAGCGCGGGCGGTCGAAGCGATGTCGCCGCGTTTCACGTCGCCGATGACGATTAGCCCTTGTTTGTAGGCGTGGGCGCAAATCGTAACGTAAGCCGCCAAACCCGCCAAACCGAACGTCTCAAAAAAAGCGATATTGGGTTTCACCGCCGGCACGACCTCGGCGACCGCGTCGATTATGCCTTTGCCGAAAATCTCCAACACCTTTTGCCGCTCGCCGAAATCGGCGGCGAACTCCTGCAATTCCGGCGGCAACATTTCCAACTGCGGGTCGATGCCGACGACGGCGACGCTCTTTTTTTCCTTGACGGCGGTCAGCAAACGGTCGGCAAAATGAATGGACACGGGACGCCTTTCGTGAGAGGAGAGCAATTAACAATTAAAAATTAAAAATGACGGATTGGACTTAAAAATCGCGCGAAGCGAATTTGAAAAATAAACTCCACCTTTGTTAATTGTTAATTGTTAATTCTTAATTTTTAATTGCTGTTTAATGTGCGCGGCGACTTTGGTGTCCTCTTTTTTGATGTGGTTAATCAGCCAACCGGCGACATCGCGGTTAATGCGCATCACCATCTCCACCGTCGCGCCTTCTTTTTGCAGTTCGCGGCTGATAGTGGCGACGACCTTTTTAAAACCGTTGTGCAAAAGGTGGTGTTGCGGCACGTCCGGGTAAGCGAACTGCCGTTGCAACTCCTCCTCCTCGCCGAAATGTTTCGCCGTGTAACTTTCAAGGAAATCCATCGTGTCCGCAATCACCGCCCGCCCCTCGCCGCTAGCGCAAGCCCGCAACAAATCGTTAATTGCCTGTATCAACTGTTTGTGTTGCGAGTCGATAAGTTCGTTGCCGGTTTCCAAGTCCGCCGTCCACTCATACTGCTTAAACGGTATCTTCGGTTTTTTCGGCTCCGGCGCGGCGGACGCGGCGGGCGCGGCTGACGCGGTCGTTAACGCTCGCGGTTGCCGCGGCGGCGATGCGGGTTTAACCGGCGCGGCGGCGCGCCGCGTTTCGACGCGACGCTCGCCCGCGTCCCGCCAATTTTTACCTTGCACCAAAATTCCCAAACCCCGCACCGCCGTCATTGAATTGTCGGCTTGACTAATCAACTCCGCCGCCGCGCTGTTGGTTTCCTCCGCCACCGCCGCGTTGGTCTGCGTCACGGTTTCCATTTCCTCCATCGCCGAGGCAATCTGCGCCACGTTGCTCGCCGCTTTATTCGACGCCTCCGAAACGTTGCGCATAAATTGGGCGACTTTTTCCGACTGCGTTTCGATGAGGTTAAATTCCTCGACCGTCGCGCCGACAATTTCCGAACCGTATTTGATATTGCCAATCGTCGCTTCAATCAAGCCGGTGGTTGACCGCGCCGCTTCCGCCGACCGTCCGGCTAAATTCCGCACTTCTTCGGCGACGACGGCGAAGCCCTTGCCGGCGTCCCCCGCCCGCGCCGCTTCGACCGCCGCGTTGAGCGCGAGCAGGTTGGTCTGCGCCGCGATGTCGTCGATGGTCTTGATGATTTTGTTGATTTCGCCGCCCGACGCCGAAATTTTTTCCATCGCGCCGGAGAGGTCTTGCATCGATTTGTCCAACCGCTTCGCCGCGTCGAGCACGGAGTCCATCAGCCCGTTCGCCGTCGCCATATCCTCGACGTTGCTTTTGGTCGTCGCCGACAGACCGTCGAGCGAGGCGCTAATCGCGTCCTGACGCGAAGCGTTGGTTTGCGCGCCGCCGGAGAGCGTGTTGGCGATGGAGGTGAATTGTTGCGCCTGCCCGATGACGCTTCCGGTTTCGTGCGCCAGCGTGGCGAGCAGGTCGTTCAGCGGCGCGGCGCCCCGCGCGGCGAGCATGCCCAAAATAACGCCGACCACGACCGCGACGCCGCCGCCGATAAGCGCGACCGCGAGGAGCGACGCCGCTTCGCTATTGCCGGCGGCGCCAATCCCCGACAGGGAGAACGCGATATAGGCGAGGAGCGCCGTAAAAATGACGATAGTCGCCGCGTAGCCGCAGGCGAATTTTGCGCTTAATTTCATAAATTTTCCTTTCCTGTTTTTTTGCACGACGGCGGCATTGTCGCGAGCAATGGTCGATTATCAACGGTGGGCAACGAACGGGGGGCAGTTGAAAGTTGAAAGTTGAAAGTTGAAAGTTGAAAGTGCGCGAAGCGAATTAAAAAATCAAACTCCGACAGTCGCGCTGAAAGCGCGTCATATGTTAGCCCAGGGTAAGGCACACGCTCTACCGTGCCGCAACCCTGGGTGGCGGTTGATTGATAAATCAATCCGACAGTCCCGCCGCGCGGTTTGCGGCGGCAAACGCCGCCTCCGGCGGCG
>JAISJR010000042.1 GCA_031261425.1 Planctomycetota bacterium | reverse complement strand
GTCTAATTTGGAAAGCACACTAACCTTCGCTTCGCTCGGTTTCGTGAAAATTCGTGTTAAGTTCTTTTCGTGTTCATTCGTGGTTTATCTTTTTTTGCGCGTAACGTGAGTTCGTAATTGTTTGCCCCCACTCTATTTACTGAAATAGCGAACCAGCAAGCCGTTAAACGCGCAACCGTGGCGGGCTTCGTCTTTGCCCATTTCGTGCACCGTGTCGTGGATGGCGTCGTAGCCCAATTCTTTGGCGCGGGCGGCGAGTTTTTTCTTGCCGGCGGTCGCGCCGTTTTCGGCTTCGACGCGCAATTGCAAATTCTTTTTCGTGTCGGCGAACACGACCTCGCCGAGCAGTTCCGCGAATTTCGCCGCATGTTCGGCTTCTTCAAACGCGATGCGTTTATACGCTTCGGCGACTTCGGGGAAGCCCTCGCGGTCGGCTTGGCGGCTCATCGCCAGATACATTCCGACCTCGCAACATTCGCCGTTGAAATGCGCGCGCAAGCCATCGACCACTTCGGCGTCGCACCCCTGCGCCACGCCGATTTTATGCTCGTCCGCCCACGTCAAACCGCTCGTCGTCTGCTCGGCGAACTTCGCCGCCGGCGCGTGGCATTGCGGACATTTCTCCGGCGCGCCGTCGCCCGTATGCACATACCCGCACACGCTACACACAAATTTTTTCATTGCCCTCTCCTTTCGTAAAAAGAATTCCCGCCCATACGGACGCCGTTGATAAAGGCGGCGGCAAATTTGTCAAGCGGCGGCGCGGACGGGGACTTGACGCCCGTAAATTTCCGGCTATAAGATATGAACAGTTGTTCAAGTGAATTTTTGTTTTAATGTTCAAGCGTAGCAGTGAGCAGTGGTTAGCGGGCAGTGAACAGCGAGCGATATGCGGAATTTTATTTTCAAATCCGCGCGTTGTTCGCGAAGCGATTTTTTTACCCATAAAACTCCACCGCTGTCCACTATTTACTGACCACTATCCACTGTCCCCCTCGTCGGGGCAGGCATCCACCAGAAAGGAAAACTATGTCCGCCACTCCGTCCGTCGAACCGTCCGCGCCCAACGCCGCGCTCCCCCCTGCCCCGCCCGCGACCGGCAAAAAGAAAATCAAAGCCGCGTTGGTCGGCAATCCGAACTGCGGCAAAACCACGATTTTCAACGCGCTCACCGGCGCGCGTCAGCACGTCGGCAACTACCCCGGCGTAACCGTCGAAAGCAAAATCGGGCATTTCCACCTCTCCGCGCCCCGGCACGGCGGTCCTCATCGCGATAAGCGGTGCGACTGTTGTCATCACGATAACGCCGCCGCGAGCGTCGCAGACGCAAGCGTCGCGGACGCGTTCGCGTTGCCGGCGGGCGATTACGAAATCGAACTTATCGACCTGCCCGGCATTTATTCGCTTTCGTCGTCCTCGCCCGAAGAAGAAGTCGCGTTTTCCGAACTCACCGCCGCCGGTCTCGATTTAATCATTAACGTCGTCAATTGCGCCGCCCTGCAACGCAATCTGTATCTCACCACGCAGGTCTCGGAATTGCATATCCCGATGCTCATCGCGTTCAATATGAGCGACGAAGCGGAGGCGAAGGGCGAGCGTTTTGACTTGCCGGCGCTCGAAGACGCGCTGGGTTATCCGATTGTCAAAACCGTCGGTCACAAGGGCGGCGGGCTTGACGAATTGAAAGAAAAATTGCTGACGGTTTGCGCGAATTTAAGCCGGCACAAAACGCCGAAATTAAATTACGGCGAGGACGTCAACGACGCGATTGCCAAAATTTCCGTGCCGATTGCCGAAATTCACGTTACCAAATTCGCGCATATTCCGCCGCGCTTTTTCGCCATCAAACTGCTCGAACACGACGCCACCGTGCTGAAAATGCCGGAGTTTGCGCCGGCGCATCCGCTCGTCGCCGAGCAAATTCAACATTTAAGCGGCGCGCACGCGATTGACGCCGACACGTTTGTCGCCGACCGCCGCTACGCGCTGATTTCCGGCATCTGCCGGCAGGCGGTTACCTTTAACGAGGAACACCGCCGCGAGGTCTCCGACCAAATCGACGCGGTGGTTACCAATCGCTGGCTCGGTTTGCCGCTGTTTTTATTGGCGATTTATTTGGTGTTCTGGGTAACGTTCACCGGCGGCGCCCCGCTGATGGAATTGATTGAAGACGGCTTCGGCTGGTTGCAGGATTTCATCAAAGCGGAATGGACCAGCGACTCGATGTGGCAACGACTGCTCGTCGAAGGCGTCATCGGCGGCGTCGGCGGCGTGTTGGTTTTTCTGCCGAATATCGTGTTGATGTTTATCGCGCTGGCGTTTTTGGAGGACTCCGGCTATATGGCGCGGGCGTCGTTCGTCGTGGACGGGATAATGCGAAAATTCGGCTTGCACGGCAAAAGTTTTGTGCCGTTGATATTGGGTTTCGGTTGCACGGTGCCGGCGATTATGGCGACGCGCAGTATCGAGTCGGCGCGCGACCGGATGGCGACGATTATGATTTTGCCGCTGATGAGTTGCGGGGCGCGGTTGCCGATTCACTTGCTCATCATCGCCGCGTTTTTCAGCGCCCATCAGGCGACGATGATGTTCGCGATTTATTTGCTCGGCGTCGTCATCGCGCTCACGGCGGCGATGTTGATGAAGAAAACGATTTTTCGCGGCGACAACGAGGTCTATTTAATGGAACTGCCGCCCTACCGCCTGCCGACGTTGCGCGGCATTTTCATTCACGCCGGCGGACGGGCGAAGATGTATTTGCACCGCGCCGGCACCATTATTTTGGCGGTGTCGATACTGCTGTTTTTCGCCAATAATTATCCCGAAAAGCAAGAGTTTTCGGTTGATTACGAAGCGGCGCGGGCGGCGGTGGCGGCGGACGACGAAGACGCGAAAACGGAAATCGACAATGCCGAGCAGTCGGAGCAATTGGCGTTCACGGTGTCGGGGCGGATTGGCAAATATCTCGAACCGGTGTTTCAGCCGCTCGGCTTTGATTGGAAAATCAGCACCGCGATGGTCGGCGCGTTGGCGGCGAAAGAGGTGTTGGTGTCGCAACTCGGAATTTTATACGCGGCGGGCGACGCCGACGAAACGTCGGAAAGTTTGCGGGAGAGTTTGGTGAAAAATTATTCGCCGTTGCAGGGCTTTTGTTTGATGGTGTTTGCGTTGCTGTCGATTCCCTGCATCGCGACGCTGGCGATGGTGCGCCGCGAACTGAACTCGTGGGGCTACGCCGCGCTCGAAGCGGTCGGTTTATTGGCGCTGGCGTATGTCGTAACGTTCATCGTCTATCAGGGCGGGACACTACTACATATCGGGACGAAATTGGCGGGCGGGTAAAAGAGCAGAGTTGAGAGTTGAAAGTTTAGAGTTGAGAGAGTGGAGTTTTTATCTTACAAAATGCGCGAAGCGCAACCTCTGCTAAACTCTCAACTCTTAATACTCTCAACTCTACTCCACCATTGCTCTATTCAATTGCCACGCCTTTTAAGGCGTGGCAATTGAATAGAGCCACCCGCTTTTATTTCGTCAACTCCGCGTGTATCGCGGCGGCGGCGGCTTTGCCCGCGCCCATCGCCAAAATCACCGTCGCCGCGCCGGTTACGATGTCGCCGCCGGCGAAAACCCGCGGGATATTCGTCGCTCCCGTCGCCTCGTCCGCCACGATATTCCCGCGCGGCGTCAACCGCAACGCCGACCAATTGCGCGTCAGCACCGGATTCGGTCCCTGACCGATTGCCACAATAAACTGGTCGAGCGGCAAGGTAAAAAATTCGTCCGTCGGTTCGGGGCGGCGGCGTCCTTTCGCGTCCGGCTCGCCCAAGCGCATCACTTGACACTTCGCCCCGCGCACCCAGCCGTTCTCGTCGCCCAACACTTCGACCGGATTGGCGAGTTCGCGGATTTGCACGCCCTCGTCGAGCGCGTGGTGAACTTCCTCGGCGCGCGCCGGCATTTCCGTCCGCGTCCGGCGATAGACGAGATGCACGGTTTCCGCGCCGAGCCGCAACGCCGAGCGCGCCGCGTCCATCGCCACGTTGCCGCCGCCAATCACCGCGACGTTTTTGCCGCGCAACACCGGCGTGTCGTAATCGTCGCGATACGCTTTCATCAAATTCACCCGCGTCAAAAATTCGTTCGCCGAATACACGCCGTTCAGATTTTCGCCGGGAATGTTCATAAATGCCGGCAACCCCGCGCCGGTGCCGATAAACACCGCGTCGTAACCGGCGGCGAACAAATCCGGCACGCCGGCGCTTAAACCGACCGGAAAATCCAAGCGGAAAACCACGCCTAATTTTTTTAGATTATCGCACTCGCGGCGGACGATGGCTTTCGGCAGGCGAAATTCGGGAATCCCGTAAGCCAACACGCCGCCGGGCGCGTGCAACGCCTCGAAAACCGTTACGCGATGTCCGGCTTTCGCGAGGTCGGCGGCGCAACTTAAACCCGCGGGACCCGCGCCGACGACCGCAATCCGAGTTGGCAGTGGACAGTGGACAGTTGGCAGTGGACAGTGAACAGTGGGGCGCTCGCCGTGGTCAGTCGCGCGTGTCTGCTCACTGCCCACTGCCGACTGCCCACTGTCGTAATCCGCCGCAAAACGCTCCAACCGTCCAATCGCGACCGGTTCGCCTTTTTTACCCAACACGCAACATTTTTCGCATTGTGATTCTTGCGGGCAAACGCGACCGCAAATCGCCGGCAAATTGTTGGTGCGTTTGATGACCGTCGCGGCGGCGGCAAAATCGCCGTTTTGGATTTCGCGGATAAACGCCGGAATATCGACTTTGACCGGACAGCCGGTAACGCACTGCGGTTTTTTACATTGAATACACCGCCGCGCTTCGCCCGCCGCCATTGCCGGCGTGTAGCCGAGCGCGACTTCGGCGAAACTTTTTATCCGTTCGAGCGGCGGCAATTCCGGCATCGGCGTCCGCCCCGCCGGCGCGGGCGGTGGAGCGAACGCGGCGCGTTCTTGCGGTTGATAGGTCTTCAACCGCCGGAACAGCGAGTCCCAATTGACTTGCAAGCCGTCAAAATCGGGACCGTCCACGCAAGTAAATTTCGTCGCGCCGCCGACTTCGACGCGGCAACAGCCGCACATTCCCGTGCCGTCAACCATCAGCGCGTTCAGGGAAACGACGGTCGGCAGGGAGTATTTACGGGTTAAATCGCAAACGACCTTCATCATTATCGGCGGACCAATCGCGATGACGCGGTCAACGCGCTCGCCGGCGAGAATCAATTTTTCGAGCGCCGTGGTAACGAATCCTTTTTCGCCGGCGCTACCGTCGTCGGTAACGACCAACGTTTGGTCGGCGAGTTGGCGAAACCGCGCGTCCCAAAAAATCAGCGAAGCGTTGCGCGCGCCGAGAATGGCGATTACTTTATTGCCGGCTTCTTTGAGCGCGCGGGCGATGGGATAAATCGGCGCGATGCCCAAGCCGCCGCCGATAATCGCGACCGTGCCGAAGTTTTCGATTTCGCTCGGCGCGCCGAGCGGACCGACCACCGACGCGAAACGGTCGCCGGTTTTGAGCGCGTCCAATTTTTGCGAACCGCGTCCGACGATTTGCATCACTAACGTAATCGTGCCGGCGGCGCGGTCGAAGTCGGCGATGGTCAGCGGAATCCGCTCGCCGGTTTCGTCGCCGCGCGCGACGATGAATTGACCGGCGGCGCACCACGCGGCAATCGCCGGAACATAGACCTCGTAGAGGCGCACCGTGTCGCTTAAATTTTCTTTGCGGCGGACGCGGTTTAATTCGGCGTCCGGCGTGTTGAGAATCTCATAGGTGTTGGCGGCGTTGCCGTGGCAGACGTGCGACATAAGGGACTCCGAAGTTGTGAGTGAGCGGTGGACAAAATGCTACCTCGCGCCGGCGCCGCGTCAAACGTTTGACGCGCGCGTCCGCCTGTTTTGCCGCCCGTAAAAATTCCGCAAAATTCCGTGGAAAAATCGCGTCAACTATCGGCGGACGTATTTCGCCGTCCCGCGCTTTTCCTACTATTGCCCCGCGAAATCCACCGGTGGATTTTTTACCCTCGTAGAAAAAGGAGAAGCACCAATGGCTAAAACCAAAATGATTTATTTCTTCGGCGACGGCGCCGCCGAAGGAACCGCCGCGATGAAAAAAGAACTCGGCGGCAAAGGCGCGAACCTCGCCGATATGTCGAGCATCGGCTTGCCCGTCCCGCCCGGCTTCACCATCACCACCGCCGTTTGCGCCGCCTACTACGACGAGGGCAAAGCCCTCCCCGCCGGTCTGGACCAAGAACTCGCCGCCCATCTCGCGCGCCTCGAAAAAAGCACCGGCAAGACCTTCGGCGCGGGCGACAATCCGCTTCTCGTTTCCGTCCGCTCCGGCGCCGCCGTGTCGATGCCCGGAATGATGGACACCGTCCTCAACCTCGGTTTGAACGACCAAACGCTGAAAGCGCTCGTCGCGCTGACCGGCAACGAACGGTTCGCGCTCGACTCGTATCGCCGCTTTTTGCAGATGTTCGGCGACGTGGTGTTGGGCATCGCGCACCACGACTTTGAGCAGGCGCTCGAAAAAATCAAAAAAGAATTCGGCAAAAAGAACGGCGTCAAAGGCATTGAAAATCTCGAACAAGAGCAGTTGAGCAAAGCCGTCCCCGACACCGCGCTCGGCATCGACGAACTCAAAAAAGTCATCGCCGGTTATATGGACGTGTATAAGAAAAACGGCAAAAAATTTCCGCAGGACGCGCGGCAACAACTACGCGCCGCGATTGAAGCCGTGTTCGGTTCGTGGAACAACGCCCGCGCCAACAAGTATCGCGAAATCAACGACATTCGCGGTTTGCTCGGCACCGCCGTCAACGTGCAATCAATGGTCTTCGGCAACTCCGGCGAAAACAGCGCCACCGGCGTCGCTTTCACCCGCGACCCCTCGACCGGCGAAAACCGCTATTTTTACGGCGAATATCTCATCAACGCCCAGGGCGAAGACGTGGTCGCGGGCATCCGCACGCCGCAACAAATCACCAAACTCGGCTCGCAGGAATGGGCAAAAAACAACGGCGTCGCCGAAAAAGTCCGCGCCGAAACGTATCCGTCGCTCGAAGAGGCGTTGCCGAAATGCTTCAAAGAACTCGACGCCATTCGCCGCAAACTCGAAAAACATTACAAGGATATGCAGGACTTGGAATTCACCATCGAACACGGCAAGTTGTATATGTTGCAGACGCGCAACGGCAAACGCACCGGCGCGGCGGCGGTGCGAATCGCCGTCGATTTGGTCAAAGAAAAAATCATCGACGAAAAGACCGCGCTGAAACGGATTGAACCCGGACACCTCGACCAACTGTTGCATCCGGTGTTCGACCCGGCGGCGGAAAAGAAAGCGAAAATTATCGCCAAGGGTTTAGCCGCCAGCCCCGGCGCGGCGTGCGGGCAAATCGTGTTTAACGCCGAAGACGCGGCGAAGTGGCACAAGGAGAAAAAGACGGTTATTCTCTGCCGCGTCGAAACCAGTCCCGAAGACATCGGCGGGATGACGGTCGCCGGCGGCATCTTGACGGTGCGCGGCGGACAGACGAGTCACGCGGCGGTGGTGGCGCGCGGAATGGGCAAATGTTGCGTGTCCGGTTGCGGCGAAATCGTGATGAATTACGCGAAAAAAACGCTGTCGGTCGGCGGCAAAACCTACAAGGAAGGCGACTTCCTGTCTTTGAACGGTTCGACCGGCGCGGTCTATGAAGGAAAAATCGAAACCCAAGCCGCGTCGCTCGGCGGCGCGTTCGCCGAGGTGATGAACTGGTCGGACAAATTCCGCAAAATCGGCGTCCGCGCCAACGGCGACACGCCGACCGACGCGGAAACGGCGTTCCGTTTCGGCGCGGAGGGCATCGGTCTCTGCCGCACCGAGCATATGTTCTTCGAGGGTAAAAAAATCGTCAGTTTCCGCCGCTTCATTTTGGTCGCCGAAGAAGTGAAAAATCTCAAAGCTGAGTTCGCGGTCGGCGACCTCAACGAATTGAAAAAAGTCGTCAAAGACGCGAACGCCAAAAAAGCGCTGGCGCAATACGAGCAGGCGCTGAAAGAATTGCTGAAACTGCAAAAGCAGGACTTCGTCGAAATTTTCAAGGCGATGAAAGGGCGTCCGGTGGTGGTGCGGTTGCTCGACCCGCCGCTCCACGAGTTCGTGCCGCACGACGACGCCGGACAAAAAGAAATGGCGAAAGCGATGGGCGTGGAACTCGCCGCGGTGCGGAAAATCGTCGCCGAGTTAAACGAGTTCAATCCGATGTTGGGGCATCGCGGTTGCCGCCTGGGCATCACTTACCCGGAAATTACGGCGATGCAAACGCGGGCGATTGTCGAGGCGGGCATCGAAGTGAAAGGCAGTCAGCCGGAAATTATGGTGCCGCTCGTCGGCAAGTTGGAAGAGTTTGTCAATCAGAAAAAAGTCATCGAGGCGACGATTGCGGCGATTAAAGCGGAGCGCGGCTTGAAGCAATTGCCGAGCCATATCGAAATCGGGACGATGATTGAGGTGCCGCGCGCGGCGCTGACCGCCGACGCCATCGCGAAAGAGGCGGAATTTTTCAGTTTCGGCACCAACGATTTGACGCAAATGACCTGCGGCTTCTCGCGCGACGACGCCGGCAAATTCTTGAAAGATTACGTGGCGGCGGGAATTTACGAATACGACCCGTTCAAGTCGCTCGACCAAGAGGGCGTGGGCAAACTGCTGAAATACGCGGTAAAACTCGGTCGCGAGGGGCGCAAGAACATCAAAATCGGCATCTGCGGCGAACACGGCGGCGACCCGCGCACCATCGCTTTCTGTCGCGAAGCCGGTTTGAACTACGTCAGTTGCTCGCCCTACCGCGTGCCGATTGCGCGGTTGGCGGCGGCGCAGGCGGAGATTAAATAATCGCCGAGAAATAATTAAGGCAATTAAGGTTTTTAAGAATTTTAATCGCCTTAAACCCCAAAAGACCGCCCCTTTACGGGCGGTCTTTTTTTACGGGCGGGCGTCCCCGCGCCGAACACGGCGGCGACAATTGCAAAATATCCGCTTTTTCCTACGCTTGCCGCGTTTTTATTTTTAACGACCGGCGGGAAGACAAAATGTGGCGGGCAAAAATTTTATTTTTAGCGGCGAGCGTCATCGGCGGCATAATTTTCAGCGGCGGGGCTCCGTTTCACGCGACGCGGGCGGCGGAAGCGTCCGACGCGGCGCGTTGGGGCAAAAACGAGTTGTTGCCGCCGTTAAAAGAAATGACGATGGCGCAAGGGATTTTGGCGCGGTCGGTGCCGCTCGGCAAAATCGACACCGACACCGGCATTGAAAAATTGACCGGCTTGCCGGCGGGCGCGGGCAACGCCGCCGATTTTTACGGCAAATTGGAAGAGTATTACGCCGCCGACCGCGTCGCGCCGGACAAACCGGCGGTCAAAACCAACGGCGCGGGCGTGGCGGCGATTTTCAAGGCGGTCGCCGTTCGCGACTGTTCGCTCACGCCGCAGTATTATCCGGCGCTGACTTCCGCCGAAATCAAACAGCCGGATTTGGTGGTGTTTTTGGCTTACGCGCGCGCGCTTATCGACCGCGCCAAAGAATTGGAAGACCAGCAAAACGTCAAGGGCGCGGACACGGTCTATCGGTGCGCTTTGATTTTCGGCTGGCACTTGACGCAACATCCCGAAAGTTTGTTGGTCGAAACGCTGGGACTGCGCGTCAAGGCGCTTGCCGCCAACGAATACGCGCGTTTTTTGCAACGGCAACTCGACCCGCGGGAAAAATTCGCGCGCGAATACTTTGATTTATTGGCGCACGCGGAAAATTTATTGGAGCGGAAACTCGGTTATTTTCTCGGCAACACGCTGGCGTTCAACTCGCTGTATAGCGCCGTTCGCATCGCGACGGAAGACGCCGACCCGGCGTGGCGGCGCGAGGCGATTTTGCGGCTCGGCGTCTATCGGCACGGCGCGCCGGGGAGCGACGGCAAAATCATTTTCACCGACCCCGCCAAACAAAAAGACGCCGAAGCCGCGCTGATTTACCTCGGCGAAAAAGACCCCGAAGCGACCAATCGCCAACTCGCCGTCTGGGTCGTCAATAAACTCACGCCGGAATTGTTCCTCCACCTCACCCAACAACGGGTCAACCAACCGCAAAAGTAGGTTTCGCTTCGTCGAGGAGTAAAAAATGAAAACGTGGCATTGTTATCTCATTCCGTTGGTCGCGGGGGTGATTTTGACGGCAGGCGGCTTGGCGCACCCGTATTGGATTGACGAAATCGTAACGATGATGAATTTTGCGAGCGGTTGGCAATCGGCGTTGTTGGACTATAGCGCGCCGAACAATCATCAACTATTCAGTTTGGCTTTTTATGGTTGGCGGCAATTTTTGTCGCCGGAAACGTTGGCGTTTGATTATTCGATAACGCGGTTGTTGCCGCTGTTTTTCTTTTTGGCGGCGGTGGTCGGGGTCGCGCATTTGGCGTTTCGCCGCGCCGGTAAAATCGCCGCGCTATGCGCCGGACTGTTGTTCGCCACCGCGCATAGCGTCTTAAATTTCGCCACCGAATTGCGCGGCTACGCGATGTCTTTGCCGTTCGCGCTGACCGCGTTTTACTTTTTGGCGGAATTTTTAACAACCGCGAAACGGCGGCATTTAATCGGCTATTTGGTTAGTTGTTGGCTTTTGGTCGGCATTTTGCCGACGAATTTAATCATTCCGGCGGCGCTGGCGATTTGGGCGGCGAGCGAAATTTGGCGGCAATCCGGTTTTGCCGCCGTGCGCGCCCGTTGGAAAAATCTGGCGTTGATTGCGTTCGCGCCGCTGGCGGGCTTGGCGATTTTATTACCGTGCTACGGGCAATTGGCGGCAAGCATCGCGCAAGGCGTCGTTTCGTCGCGCGAATTTTTGCTCTGGCACTATCCGGCGGCGCTCGGACGCGATATTTTGTTTATCGCGCCGGTGCTAATCGGCGCGGCGTTTTATCGCCGCTCCGCCGCGCCCGCCAATGCTAATGAAACGTCGTTTCGCGCCGATTTTTCCGCGCCGTTGTTCACGCTCATCGTTTTTCTCGTGCCGCTGTTGTTATGCTTGCTCTTGCCGCGCGTCCCCGGCGAGCGCGTTTTGGTAACCGCCACGCCGCTGCTCTTCCTCGGTTTGGGCTGTTGGCTTGCCGAAGCGGGCGGCAAGATTTTTGCGAATTACAAATTTGCGGGGGGGGGGGATATTATTGTTGTGCGGGAGCGCGGCGTTAGTCGCGCTGGCGTATTGCCGCGAACAAGAGCCGGCGGCGTGGAATTTGTCGGCGGATTACAGCGTCAACCTCTACGACCACGACCCGAATTACGACGAATATGTTGACCGCGACGCCGCCATTCTCGCGGCGAAAATCGCCGCGCCCCACGGCGGGGTCGTGTTGTTCACCCGCGATTACGTCGCGTTGCCGTTTATGTTTTATTTCAAGTTTTATCAACCGCCAAATTCGGTCGGCGGTTATTATGAAATGATTGCGGCGAATCCTGAAACGTTGGCGCGGTATCGGGCTTACGCGCGGACGTATCCGCTGTTCATTGTGAGCGACGACCGCGCTCGCGCCGTCGCCGTGGCGGAAAATATCGTCGGTCTGCACGACCTTCGCGCCGTCGGCGATTGCGGTCGCTATGTTTTTTATACGCCGGTCGGCGATTGAGTTATTTGACTCGTGTTACGCGGTCAACCAAAAGACGCGAATTTTTACGAATAGAAAAAAGAGATTTTTTGTCCACGAATTACACGAATTACACGAAACCGAGCGAAACGAAGGTTAGTGCGCTTTCCAAATTTGTTTCTCACAGAGGCACAGAGACACAGAGTTCCACAGAGAGAAAAATGAAATCATTTAACGCTTTATTTTTTT